>DASYVL010000097.1 GCA_035937135.1 Terriglobales bacterium | reverse complement strand
AAGGTCTCCGGCTGTACCGTGCACTTTGTGGACGAGCAGCTCGACCACGGCGCTATCGTGGTGCAGAAGTCCGTCCCGGTGCTCGACAGCGATGATGAGCACACGCTCGCCGCCCGCATCCTCGAGCAGGAGCACGTTGCCTACACGGAAGCGATCAATATCGTGCTGGAGGGCAAGGCGAAAGTCACAGGGCGCCGGGTGGTTTCGCAGGATTGAATGCGGGCGGGCGGGAGTTTCCTGGCGGGTCACTTGCCGGGAAAGTGGGCGCCCCAGAAGTCGTTGTCCCCCAGGAATTCCACTCCCATCTCCGTCGCATTGCCGGGGCCGCCCAGACGCCGGTACACGATGCGGACATGCACACCGCGTTCCTTTTCCGGCCACCAGATGTATAAGTCCTCGCCCAGCCGGAACCGTGTTTGACAGACCAGCAGGCAGCCGTAGCGGCTGAGCGTCAGGGTTTGGGCTGACTCCTCGCGCGCCTGGCCTTCCAGGTCGGTCCAGCGAAGCACCACGCTCAGGCGCCGCATGATGCGGGTGCTGCGCCGCGGATCCTTCTGCTTCTGAATGTAGCCGGAGAGCTCTTTCCGGTCCTCTTCCTTGAGCTCGCGGAACTGGATTCCCATGTCCTTCCCCGGGGTGGCGCGGGCGACGGAACCCGAGCATTCCAGCCAGTAGCCAGTGGGAAACCTCAGACGAACCGCCACCTCTGTGCCCAGATCGAGCGTTTGGCCCGCCAGAACGAACAGGCCGCCCATGCTGATGTTCTCCGACCACCCGTTGATGGTGATGCCGTTGGCCACGCACTGCACCTCGGCGCGCAAGAGGACGCGCAGGTGCTTGCGGGGCGCCTTCCAAGGCTCCCAAGGTGGGATGTGGGTAGACATGCGGCCCTTGTGGTGAGGGACCAGAATTGTATGTCACCCATTGGCCATTCGGGTCCGAAAACAAGCTTCTGCTCTTATAATCGCCCCATGTCATTTCTTCCCGTTACGGAACAGCTCGCCTACCTGATAAAGGGCGCGGCGGAGATCATCCGCGAGAGCGAGCTGCGGGAAAAGCTGGAGAAGTCCCTCAAAACGGGCATTCCGCTCAAAGTCAAAGCGGGCTTCGACCCCACGGCGCCCGACCTGCACCTGGGGCACACCGTGCTGATCCGCAAGCTCAAGCACTTCCAGGACCTGGGGCACACGGTCATCTTCCTGATCGGCGACTTCACCGGGATGATCGGCGACCCCACCGGGCGCTCGGCCACGCGCCCTCCGCTCACGCGCGAGGAAATCGAGAAGAACGCCGAGACCTACAAGAAGCAGGTCTTCAAGCTGCTCGACGCCCAGAAAACCGTGGTGGACTTCAACCGCCGCTGGTTCTCGAAGTTCACGGCGGACGACTTCATCCGCCTGGCCGCCAAGTACACGGTCTCGCAGATCCTGGAGCGCGACGACTTCCACAAGCGCTTCCAGGCGGAAAAGCCCATCGCCATCCACGAACTGCTCTACCCGCTGGCCCAGGGATACGACTCGGTGGCACTCGAGGCCGACGTCGAGCTGGGTGGCACCGATCAGAAGTTCAACCTGCTGGTGGGCCGCGAGCTGCAACGCGCCTACGGCCAGCCCTCGCAGGTGGTGCTGACCACACCCATCCTGGAAGGACTGGACGGCGTGCAGAAGATGTCGAAGTCGCTGGGCAACGCCATCGGCATTGACGAGCCGCCGCTGGAGATGTTCGGCAAGATCATGTCCATCTCCGACGAGATGATGTGGCGCTACTGGGAACTTTTGACCGACACCTCCATGGCCGGCATCGAGGCCATGCGGCAGCAGGCGAGGAGCGGCCAGGCGCATCCCATGAAGATGAAGCAAGGCCTGGCCACCAAGATCGTCGCCGACTTCCACGGCGAAGCCGCGGCGAAGAAGGCCCAGGAGGATTGGTCCAAGCAGTTCCAGAAGGGCGAGGTGCCGGGGGATGTGGAGACCATTTCGGTGAAGTATGACGAGGTGGCAGCCAAGGCCGGCGATGGGAAGGCGGTCAAACTGGACAAGCTCTTGGCCCGCTGCGGGCTCGCGGACTCCGCCACCGACGGTCAGCGGAAGATCAAGCAGAACGCGGTGCGCGTGAACGGCGACGTTCGCACCGACCCGGTGCTGCCGGTCACGCTGCCCGCGGAGCTGACCTTGCGCGTGGGGCGCCTGCTGCGCAAGGTGCGCATCCAGCCCTAGGCTGGACGGGCCTTCCGTTCCCCTGCTACCCTTGCGCGCCACGGAGACCCGCATGAACATCAAAAAGTTCTTTCTTGCTTTTGTGGTCGTTTCTGTCGCCGGCTTCGCCCTCAGCTTCGTGATCCACGGCCTGCTGCTGCACGAGGACTACAGCAAGCTGCCCAACCTGCTGCGCACGGAGCAGGACGCGCAGGGCTACTTCCACTTCATGATCGTGGCCAATGTTCTGTACTCGCTGGCGCTGGTTTGGATCTACGCGCAGGGAGTCTCGGACAAGCCCTGGTTCGGCCAGGGCGTGCGCTTTGGCTTGGCGGTGTGGCTGCTCACGGCCGTGCCCACCTATCTCATCTACTACGCCGTGCAGCCGTGGCCCGTGGAAGTGATTTACAAGTCCATCGGCTTCGACCTGGTGCGCATCACCGTGATCGGCGTATTGGTGGCGGCCATCTACCGCAAATAACGGTGCGCGCTGTCGCCATCTTCGGCCCCAACGCTTCCGAGAGCGCCCTGCAACCATTCCAGTCGGATACCCAGCGGATCCCCATCGCACCGGACCTGAGTGCCTCCGGGGAAGCCGAGGTGGCACTGATCTTCGGCGGCGACGGCACAATTCACCGCCACCTGGCGGCGCTGGTTGAGCGTGGGATTCCCGTGCTGGTGGTCCCCTTCGGCAGCGGCAACGACTTCGCGGTGGCTCTGGGTGTGCGCACCCGGAACGACGCATTGGCCGCCTGGAAGAAGTTCCTGAGCGGCGGCGGCAATGTTCGCCGGGTGGACGTAGGCCGGATCACGCCGCTGGGAGAACCGGGCGCCACGCCGACCTATTACTGCTGCGTGGCCGGAGCGGGCGTGGATTCCGATGCCAACCGCCGCGCCAACGCCCAGTCCGCCTGGCTGCGCCGCAACGGCGGATACACCCTGGCGGTGCTCCAGGCCATCTTCTCTTTCAAGCCGCGGCAGGTCACGGTCCAGGCTACGGGCGCGGATCCGGCCAATCCCGCCGCGGGAGCGCCAGCGGCGCCGGCTATCTCCGAACCGGGATGGATGGTGGCCTTCGCCAACGCGCCCACCTACGGGGGCGGGATGCGCATCGCGCCCCGGGCGCAGCTCGACGACGGCAAGCTAGACGTCTGTTTCCTGCGCCGTACCGGGCGCCTCAGCCTGCTGCGGCTCTTCCCCAAGGTCTTCTCCGGCGCGCACGTCAGCCGCCCGCAGGTGACCTACTTCCAGGCCACCGGCCTGCGCGTGGAAACGGAGTCGCCGCTCGACGTCTATGCCGATGGCGAATATGTTTGCCGCACGCCGGTCGAAGTGGGAATCCTGCCCGGCGCCCTGCGGGTGATCGTCCCTTGACCGCAGCGCCCGGGCCTATGGCTGGTGTACACTAGGCGCTTCTTATGGCGGAAAACGGACGTTCGCGCACGCTGCTGTGGGTGGTGGTCGGCGGAGGGGGATTCTTCCTCTTCCTGCTGGCGGTGTTCACCCTCATCTATACCAGCGTGAAGTCGGACCGCTCGGACGGCCTCTCCGGCGCCTTCGGCGACAAGATCGCGGTGGTCGACCTGGAGGGCGTGATCGTCGAGCCCAAGACCGTGGTCAGCCAGTTGAAGCGGTACGCCGACGACGACTCCATCAAGGCCATCATCATCCACGTGAACACCCCGGGGGGCGGGGCGGCGGCCTCGCAGGAGATCTACCAGGCGGTCAGGCGCATCCGCGACCAGAAGAAGAAGCGCATCGTGGCTTCCATCGAGACCGTGGGCGCGAGCGGCGGCTACTACGTGGCCTCCGCCACCGACAAGATCTACGCGAACCCGGCCAGCATCGTGGGCTCCATCGGAGTGATTGCCGAGTGGTACAACTACGGCGAACTCATCAAGTGGGCCAAGCTGAAAGAGATCACCATCAAGACCGGGGAGTTCAAGGACACGGGCACGCCCACCCGCGACCTCACTCCCGCCGAGCGCGTCTACCTGCAGGCCCTGATCGACGACATGTACACCCAGTTCATCAACGCCGTCGCCGAAGGGCGCAAGATGAAGCAGGAGCAGGTGCGCGCCCTGGCCGACGGCAAGGTATGGACCGGCTCGCAGGCCGTGCCGCTCAAGCTGGTGGACCAGCTCGCGGATTTCCAGGGCGCGGTGGACGATACCGCCAAGGCCGTGGGCATCTCGGGCGAGCCCACGCTGGTGCGTCCGCAGAAGGAGCGCCGCACGCTGCTGGACGTGCTCTCCGGCAACGACCTCGCCGACCTGATCCCCACCCGCGCCAAGCTGATGGAGACCCACGTCGGGTTTTATTACCTGTGGAAGTAGGTTTCGGGTTCCGCGGCCCCAACTGCCTGAACGCTTAGGACTGAGTACTGGGTACCAGGTACTGACAACTGATTCTCGGAGCGAAGCGACCATGACCAAAGCCGACCTGATCGAGGAAGTTTCCCGGCTGGTGGAGTTGACCCGCAAGGACAGCGAGGTTATCGTGGAGAGCATCTTCGATAGCATCGTGCGCTCGCTGCGCGCCGGCGACAAGATCGAGATCCGCGGCTTCGGCAGCTTCCGCACCCGCCAGCGCAAGCCCCGCGTCGGCCGCAATCCCAAGACCGGCGACAAGGTCAACGTCCCCGCCAAGAAGATCCCTTTCTTCAAGCCCAGCAAGGAACTCAAGGACCTGGTCAACACCGGCAAGGCGGCGTAGCTCCTGTCATCCTGAGCGGAGCGACCCCGCGCAGCGGGGAGCGAAGTCGAAGGACCTCTACTGCACATCTGCCCCTGACCTATCCAGGGCTTCCCCTTTGTCCTTTGCCCTTCAATTCTTCAGCCCTATCACCGCCAGCATCCTTCCCGTCTTTCCCTTCTCCGCCCGATGGGAGAAGAGCAGCTCGGTGTGGCAGGCGGTGCAGAGCGGCGAGGCGTGGATGTTGGCCGCGCGAACGCCCGCGTCCTTGAGCTGGCGCAGGTTGGCCTTCACCAGATCCAGGAAAATGCGCGGCGCCAGCTCGCTGTGGCCCGGCGCCCGCGCGGTCAGGAACAGCAGCGGATACTTCTCGCGCACCGGGTCGGATTCCTCAAACTCGCGGAACAGCTCGCCGGCGTAGGCGAACTGCGATTCGAAGCGCTCGCGCACCTCGCGTCCCACCTGGTAGCAGCAGACTTGGATGCCGGGGCCGATGGCAGCCACCAGGTCGCGGGCGCGGCTGCCGAAGTGCCGCTGCATCAGGCCCACGCCCTTCTCCGCGATGCGCTCCAGCGTGCCGCGCCACCCGGCGTGGAAGGCGCCGATGGCGCGGAGCTTCGAGTCGACCAGGAGGATGGGCAGGCAGTCGGCGGTCTGGATGGAGAGCAGCAGCCCGGGCACGTTGGTGATGAGGCCGTCCCCTTTGAGGCCTGCTTTCGGCGGAGCGTCCAGCCGGTGGATGAGGTCGGAGTGAATCTGTTTCAGCGTGACGAGCTGCGGCGCTTTCCTCTTGCCGCCGAGTAGCCCTTGCAGGAACTTTGCGCGGTTGCGCCGGACGGCGGCGGGCGTGCTCTCCTCCGGGAAGCCGAGGTTCCCGTCCTCCCGAGTGCTGAAGGCGTGCACCAGCCAGGGCAGCCGCGCGAGCGGGGGCGCTTGCAGCAAGCGCGGTGTGGAAGCCTTCTTTCTGGTGGGCATTCACCCGATTATTGCAGAAGAGCGGAGGACGAGAGAGAACCGAGGTCCGTCGACTCGCCGCGCAATGGTTTCGGGTGCGGGCTCGCTCGGGATGACAGCCCGTAAGGTGTATATTTTTCCCCCATGTACCGCGACTTCCGCGCCACCGAACGCTGGACCGGTCAGGAGCTACACTGCCTCTACCAGGCGCTGGTGGTGGCCATCTCCACCCGCCACGCCGACGCCGTGGACATCAAGTTCCTGGCGGGCGCCAGCCCCGTGTGGATCTCGCTCCCCCACCCCGCCTGGGTGGAATACAGGAAGCGCGCCGGCCGGGAGATCACCGATCCCATGGCCATCGCCATCGCCGGCCACTATCTGAAGCAGGCCATCGAGTCGGGCCTGGAGGGTGGGCGCGAGATGTACTCGCTCACCGTCGAGGAGACCCTGGCGCACCTCGCCGCCCTCGAGCAGGAAGCCGCCGCTTGAAGGGGTGTGTAGGTGCGGCCGACTCGGCCGCACGCACGGGCGGGTCGCCCGTGCCTGCATGACCCAAGTGCACCGTATCCTCACAAATCCCCTGCACTTAGCGGATAAAGCTTGGAACCGGGGCGGGTTTTCATAGAGAATTAAGGTTTCGGCTTGCAGGGGAGAAGTCCTATGTCCGATGATGCGCACCACCAGCAACTGAACCAGCTTGTGGCCGGAGGCCGGGTGCACCGGAACCTGCCGGCGGGAGCGCTGGTGGAGCACGCCATC
This sequence comes from Terriglobales bacterium, assembly GCA_035937135.1. NCBI lineage: Bacteria > Pseudomonadati > Acidobacteriota > Terriglobia > Terriglobales > Terriglobales bacterium. The sequence goes on along the minus strand of DASYVL010000097.1, from coordinate 5,277 downwards.
CGGCGGGGCGAGGGCCGCCTGGCCTCGAACGGGGCCCTGTCCTCCGACACCGGCAAACGCACCGGCCGATCTCCCAAGGACAAGTTCACGGTCCGAGACTCCCTGACCACCGGCCAGGTGGACTGGGGCGCGGTCAACCAGCCCTTCGAGCCCGCAAAGTTCGACGCCCTGTTTGAGCGCGTCTTCGAACACGCGAAGAAGCAGGAGTTGTTCGTCCAGGACCTCTACGCCGGCGCCGATCCCAAGTACCGCCTGCCCATCCGCGTCATCAACACCCTGGCCTGGCACAACCTGTTCGTGCGCCAGCTGTTCGTGCGGCCGTCGGCGGAGGAGCGCCAGAGCCACGCGCACGAGTTCACCGTGCTCTGCGTTCCCGAGTTCCTGGCCGACCCGGCCCGCGACGGCACCAACTCCGAGACCTTCATCCTGGCCGACTTCACCCGCCGCATCATCCTCATCGGCGGAACGCTGTACGCGGGGGAGATGAAGAAGTCCATCTTCGGAGTGATGAACTTCCTGCTGCCCGGGCGCCACGTCTTCCCCATGCACTGCTCCGCCAACATCGGCGCGGACGGGGTGACGGCGCTGTTCTTCGGGCTTTCGGGCACGGGCAAGACCACGCTCTCCGTCGACCCGGCGCGCCGCCTGATCGGCGACGACGAGCACGGCTGGAGCGCCACCGGCATCTTCAACTTCGAGGGCGGCTGCTATGCCAAGTGCATCCGCTTGTCCAAGGAGAACGAGCCGCAGATTTGGAACGCGCTGCGCTTCGGCTCGGTGCTGGAGAACGTCATCCTCGACCCCGAGACCCACCAGCCCGATTACGACGACGACCGGCTGACGGAGAACACCCGCGCCGCCTATCCCGTGGACTTCATCGAGAACGCGGTCATCCCCGGCGTGGGCGGACACCCCAAGAACGTGGTCTTCCTCACCGCCGACGCCTTCGGCGTGCTGCCGCCCATCTCGCGACTCTCTAACGACCAGGCCATGTTCCACTTCCTCTCCGGCTACACCGCCAAGGTCGCGGGCACCGAGGCGGGCGTAGGCAAGGACCCGGAGGCGACGTTTTCCACCTGCTTCGGCGCGCCCTTCCTGCCGCTGCCTCCCAAGGTCTATGCGGAGATGCTGGGCAAGCGCCTCAAAGAACACCACGCGCAATGCTGGCTGGTGAACACGGGATGGTTCGGCGGGCAGTTCGGGGTGGGCAAGCGTATGAGCCTGTGCCATACCCGCCACATGGTGCACGCCGCCGTGGATGGGCGGTTGGGCAAGGCCCAGTTCGAAACCGAGGCGGCCTTCGGGCTGAGCATCCCCAGGTCCTGCCCGGACGTTCCTTCGGATTTGCTGAACCCGCGCAACGCCTGGGCGGACAAGGCCGCCTACGACCGCAAGGCCGCCGACCTGCTCGACCGCTTTGCCAAGAACTTCAAGAAGTTCGAGGCGCCGGAATCGGTGCGCGAGGCCGGCCTGGCCGCGCTGCTCAAGCCCGTGGGCGGCTCGCGCATGGTGGCCAGCGTGAAGCCGAACTGACGGCGGCACGGCTTTCCATGTTTCTCCGCAAACTCCGCGTCGAGTACGAAGCTGAGGGCAAGCGCCTTCCCTGCCCCATGAAGTGGCTGGACAGCTTTGCCATGCGCAACTTCACCAACGCGCCCATCTTCGACGACACCCTTCCGGTTGGGGATGGCCAGATGGAGATCGGCGCGCGCGTGCCGCTGGAGGAGTTGAAGTCAGCGATGGAGGAGTGGTTCCGGAGGAAGAGCTACCTGCCCAAGGATGCTCAGCTCCGCGTGTCGGAGCTCTAGGCGCCTACCCCATAGGCGCGACGTTGCCCGAGCTCACCACGCCCTCTTTGGTGACCTTGGTGATCATGAGGATCTTGTCGTCCACGTGGGTGCCGCCGCGGGAGAAGGCGGCCACTTCGGTGGAAACCGCGTTCACGATGGCGCTGGCGCTCTTCGAGCGGTTGCGGGCGACGCAGGCGGCCAGGCGCTCGCTGCCGTACTCGTCTTCCTGGGCGTTCGAGGCTTCGACGATGCCGTCGGTGCAGCACACCAGGACGTCGCCGGTGGCCAGCTTCACCGAGCCGCGCGTGTACTCGGTCTGCGGGAACAGGCCCACCACCGTGCCACCCTCGGTCAGCTCGCGGTATTCGCCCTTCTCGCCGTGGATCAAAAGGGGCGGCACGTGCCCGGCGTTGATGTAGTGCAGGCCGTTGCGCCGCGTGTCCACCAGGCCGAGGAAAAGGCTCAGAAACTTCTTGGACTTGGTGTCGTTGTAGATCATTTCGTTGAGCGACACGGTCACCACTTCGAGCGAGTGCAGGTGCATGACCAGGGCGCGCAGGCTGGCCTGCAGGTTGGACATCACCAGCGCCGAGGAGACGCCCTTGCCTTCCACGTCGGCCACCACCAGCAGCAGCGATTGCGGGCCCAGGTTGAGGAAGTCGTAGTAGTCGCCGCCCACCTCGAAGCAGGGCTCATTGAGCACCGCAATCTCGTAGCCGGGGACCACGGGCGGCGAATCCGGCAGCAGGCTGCGCTGGATGCCGCGGGCCAGGGCCAGCTCCTTCTCCAGGCGCTGCTTCTCCAGCGACTCGCGGTGCAGGCGCGCGTTCTCCAGCGCCATGGCCATGTGCCCGGAGAGCTTGTTGAGGAAGTCCTCGTCCTCGGCGGTGAAGCGCGGCGCGCCATTCTTGTTGAGCAGTTGCAGCACGCCCACGATCTCGCCGGTGTGGTGCCGGATGGGCAGGCTTAGCATGGAGCGGGTCTTGTAGCTGAACCTCTGGTCGAAGCTCTGGTCGTGGTACGCCAGCGAATAGGCGTCCTCGACGCTGACCGTTTCCCCGGTCTCGGCCACGCGTCCCGCCACGCCCTGGCCCAGGGGCACGCGAATCTCCTGATGGTCAAGGCCCGAGGCCACGATGGACCACAGCTCCTTGTGCTTGTCGTCCATCAGAAAGACGGTGCCACGGTCCGCCCCCACCTCGCTGCGCGCGATTTTCAGGATGAGTTCCAGCAATTCGGCCAGGTCGAGCGTGGAATTGAGCAGGCGGGTGGCCTCGAAGAGCAGCGAGAGCTGGGTGATGGTCTTCTGGCACTCGGCCAGGGCCGCGGCCGGATCCGGCCCCCCGGAGGGCTTCTTCTTGGCCGCTGGCACAGGTATCTTCATGCGCTCCAAGCCCGCATGGATGCGATTCGCGGGAGACAGGGGGCTAACTATATGCGGGCCGGGTGAGGTTTGTAAATACGCGGACTTTGTCATCCTGAGCGAAGCGAGGCGAATGCCGAGCGCAGCCGAAGGACCCCTACCCCATGAACTTCATCGCGGGGAGCGAAACGGACACCGGTGTGCGATAGGGGTCCCTCGACTGCGCGCTTCGTCGCCAGGCGACGTCGCGCTCGCTCGGGATGACAACAAGGACTCACTTGTCATAGTGCAGCAGCGAGAACACCTCATGGCCCTTGAGTTTGTCGCGGCCCTTGAGGAAGTCGAGCTCGACCACGAAGCCCAGGCCGATGATATCGGCGCCCAGGGAGTTGGCCAGGCTGGCGCAGGCGTTGGCGGTGCCGCCCGTGGCCAGAAGGTCGTCCACGATGATCACGCGCTGGCCGGGCTGCACGGCGTCCTTGTGGATCTCCAGCGTGTCGGTGCCGTACTCGAGGTCGTAGGTCCACTTGGCGGTCTCGGCGGGGAGCTTCTTGGGCTTGCGCACGGGGACGAAGCCGGCGTTCAGGCGATAGGCCAGCGCCGGGCCGAAGATGAAGCCGCGCGCCTCGATGCCCAGCACCAGGTCGATCTTGCGCTCCAGATAATTCTCCGAGAGCGCGTCAATGAGCGTGGCGAAGCCGGTCTTGTCCTTGAGCAGCGTGGTGATGTCGTAAAAGAGGATGCCCTTCTTGGGGAAGTCGGGGACCTCGCGGATCAGCCGCTTGAGCGGCTCGCAGTTGGTGGGCGACATGGGCTACCAGGCTCCTTCGATGCGGAATGTTTTCAGATCAGGGACGGGCTCGGCCGGGACTTCGTCCACGGCATCCACGCGCGCGGCGCGGCAGCCGGTTTGCAGGCGCCCGCGCAGCGCGCTCAACTGCTCGCCGGAGCCCATGGCCAGCACTTCCACCGTGCCGTCCACGTTGTTGCGCACCCAGCCGGCGATGCTCAGGGTGCGCGCCTCCCGCTCCACGAACCAGCGGAAGCCCACCCCCTGCACCCGGCCTCGGACGATGAATCGGCGGCAGTCCATGGTCAGTGGCGAGTGGATAGTGGCGAGGGGCGAGCTTGAGCACTCCACATCAGCTAGTCACCACTCGCCACTCATCGCTCTTACTTCACCCGCTCCAGGTATACGCCTTCGGCCGTATCCACGCGGATGCTCTCGCCCTCGCTGATGAAGGGAGGCACCAGCACCACCAGGCCGGTCTCGAGCTTGGCCTGCTTCATCACGCTGGAGGCGGTGGCGCTCTTGAGGCCGGGCTCGGTCTCCACCACCTTCAGGTCCACGGTCTGGGGCAGCTCGATGCCGACGGCCTTGCCCTCGTGGAACTCCACCTTCAGGGTGAGGTTGGAGACCAGGTAGTCCACGGTGTCGCCCAGGATCTCGCGCGAGAGGTGCACCTGCTCGTAGTTCTCGGTGTTCATGAAGCAGTAGCCGGAGGTGTCCTGATAGAGGAATTGCATTTCGGCTTCGTCCAGGGTGACTTTCTCCACCGAGTCCTCGGCGCGGAACTTGTGATCCATCATGGAGCCGGAACGCAGGTTGCGCAGCTTGGCCTGGATGAAGCCACGCTTGTTCCCGGGGGTGCGGTGGTCCACGCTGAACACGGTGCACAGGTCTTTGCCGTGCATCACCACCATGCCGGGGCGCAGTTGGGTCGCGGGAACATACATAGGGCTGAAAACTTTCTCCTTATGGGATAGCGCGAGAAGTCCCGCTAGTAGAGCCGGAAGTTGACCTCGATGTTGACCCCTACGGTCACCGGCTGGCCGTCCTTGCGGGCCGGCTCGAACTTCCAGGAGCGCACCGCCTCGACGGCCTTCTCATCCAGGCCCAATCCCAGCGAACGCTGGATGCGGATGTTGTGGGTGCGGCCGTCCGTGCCGACCTCCACGTACAGCACCACCGTCCCCTGGTACTTGGCCTTGCGGGCTTCCTCCGAATATTCAGGGTCGGGCTGAAACACGATGCGCGGGGCGCTCACCCCGCCGCCTACGCGATAGACGCCGCCGCCGATGCCGCCGCCCCATCCCGGTCCTACGCCGGGTCCGCGCCCGGAG
>DASYVL010000096.1 GCA_035937135.1 Terriglobales bacterium | reverse complement strand
ACCGGCGAGCGAAGGATCTATGCGTTTTCTTTTGTCTTTGTGATTTTGCTTTTTGCATTGCCAGGCGGCTTGCCGTACGCCTGCTCCCACGAGATCACGGGATTCCTCAGCACCCCGATCTTCTCGATCTCGCACTCCATCCCGTCCCCGGGCTTCAGGTACCACTTCTTGGGGTCGCCGGAGAAGGCGGCCACGCCCGAGACGGTGCCAGTCGAGACCACGTCGCCAGCGCTATAGCCCATGGCCGAGTAGTGCGCCAGGATCTCCGGGATCTTCACCGCCATCTTGCTGGTATGGGAGCGCTGGCGGGGCTCGCCGTTCACGCGCAGCTCCATGGAGAGGTTGTGCGGGTCGGGGATCTCGTCCGCGGTCACGATGTGCGGTCCCAGCGGGCAGAAAGTGTCGATGCCCTTGCAGAAGCTGAACACTCCGGACTTCATCTCCCGCCGCTGGATATCGCGCGCGGTCACGTCGTTGAAGATCACGTATCCGCCGATGTAGTCCTTGGCTTCTTCCGCCGAAAAATGCTTGCCGGATTTCTTTAGCACCACCGCCAGCTCCAGCTCGTAGTCCAGCTCCTCGGTCAGGTGGCTGGGATAGATGACCGGCTCCTCGGGGCCGATGATGGCGTCCACGTTCTGGAAGAAGACGATCCAGGGCAGCACGGGATGCGAGAAGCCAGCCTTCGCGGCCTCCTCGTGGTGTTCGCGGAAATTCCCGGCGGTGTGAAAGAACTTCTTGGGGAGGATGGGCGCCTTGAGCTTGACCTCATCGCGGCGGTAGAAGAGCGGCGTTTCCAGCGTCTTCTTCTTGAGCGCGCACTCCAGAGCCTGGCGTGCTGCTTCCAGGCCTTCGTCTCCGGCCTCGAAGAGCTGCCGCATGTCGCCCGGGACCGCGCTGCCGGGAAGCTCCTTGAACCGTCCCTTGGCCGTAGCAGATGATTCGCGCAGGTAGAGCTCGTATGCGGCGTGCAGGTCCACGATGCGGTCGCCTTCCACCAGCGCCCCGATGCGCTGCCTGCCGCCCGCGTCCTCGAATGTCACCAATCGCATGCGCAGCCAGTCTATTTCCCATGCGGTGGCTTGTCCACGTGTCCGCCTACTCTTTACATCCCGAGCGCAGCGAGGGAGCCCTACCCGCTCCTGAATGTTCGCGGATGAGGTAGGGTTCCCTCGCCCGCCGCGGCGGGCTCGGGATGTAATTCCAAGGCCGAGGGAGCGCTGACAAACCGCCACGGCTCTAGTAGCATAGGGCCATGCCTTGCTCCATGCCCACACCCGAACCGGCTTCCACCGTCGGCAAGCGGATGGTGAAGTGCGTCAAGTTCCAGCGCGAGATGCCGGGAATGGACGAGCCGCCTTTCGACGGCCCGCTCGGCCAGCGCATCTACGAGAACGTCTCGCAAGAGGCCTGGAAGCTCTGGCAGGAGCACTGCAAGATGATCCTCAACGAGTACCGCCTCAACCCCGCCCACAAAGAGGCGCAGGAGATCATCGTCAAGCACATGGAAGATTTCTTCTTCGGCGAGGGTGCGGTGCTGCCCCCCGGCTACGTTCCCCCGCAAAGCAAAGACTAAGGTAGCGCCGGCGTCTCGCCGGCTGTCCCGCGGGCGTCCTCGCCCGCGTCTATATACTGCAGGCCGAAGTAGAATCGACTGGCCGAATGACCGTCCTCCTCATCTCGACCTACGAACTCGGACGCCAGCCCTTCGGCCTGGCCTCACCCGCCGCCTGGCTGCGTGCGGCAGGAAACGATGTCCGCGCGCTCGACCTCTCTCGCGATTCGCTCGACGAAGATGCCGTCCGCGCAGCCCGGCTCATCTGCTTCTACCTGCCCATGCACACCGCGACGCGCATCGCCATGAGCGTGATCCCCCGCGTGCGCGAGCTCAATCCGTCGGCGCAGCTGTGCGCTTACGGACTCTATGCTCCGGTGAATGCGCAATTGCTGCGCAAGATGGGAGTGGCGACCATCCTGGGCGGAGAGTTTGAAGAAGGTCTGGTGAGCCTGTCACGCCGCCTGACCGCCGAGGGTCCAGGCGCGCAACCGCAGGTCGAGCCGGAGATCTCGCTCGCGCGCCAGAAGTTTCTTGTCCCCGAACGCGAGGGCCTGCCGCCGCTCGAACGCTATGCCCGGCTCACGCTGCCCGACGGCTCGACGCAGGTGGTCGGCTACACCGAGGCCAGCCGCGGCTGCAAGCACCTGTGCCGCCACTGTCCCATCGTGCCCGTGTACAACGGCGCCTTCCGCATCGTGCAGCAAGAGGTGGTGCTCGAGGACATCCGCCGCCAGGTCGCGGCCGGCGCCCAGCACATCACCTTCGGCGATCCCGACTTCTTCAACGGCCCCGCCCACGCGCTCGCGATCGTGCGCGAGCTTCATCGCGAGCATCCCGCGCTGACCTACGACGTCACCATCAAGGTCGAGCACCTGCTGCGGCACGATGACTAGCTGCGCGCCCTGCGCGAGACCGGCTGCG
>DASYVL010000095.1 GCA_035937135.1 Terriglobales bacterium | reverse complement strand
CACGTGGTCGCCCTTCTCCACCAGACCGAAAAGCGCGAGGTTGTCCGCCTCCGTGCCTCCGCTGGTGAAGACGACCTCGGCGGCGCGGCAGCCGAGCAGTTCCGCCACTGACTCGCGCGCGCGCTCCACCGCCGCCCGCGTCTGCTGCCCATGGTGGTGGATGGACGAGGCATTGCCGAACTGCTCGGCAAAGTACGGCCGCATCGCCTCCAGCACCTCGGGGAGAACGGGCGTGGTCGCGTTGTTGTCGAGATACACCCGGCGCATAGGGTCTATTTTACGCCTGCAAGGCCGCCCGCTTAGCGGCGCTCGATGGGCACGTAAGGGTTGGGGTACTTGGGGCCGACGTAGTCGGCGCGCGGGCGGATGAGCCGGTTGTCGTCGAGCTGCTCGATAACGTGCGCCGCCCAGCCCGAGATGCGCGACACGGCGAAGATGGGCGTGAACAGGTCCACGTCGATGCCCAGCGTGGTGTAAGTGGAGGCCGAGTAGAAATCCACGTTGGCGTTCAGTTTCTTCTCGCGGTTGATGTACAGCTCGATGGCGCGGGACCACTCGAACCACTTGGAGTTGCCGCTCGTCTTGCCCAGGTCCTCCGACATCTTGCGCAGGTGCGTGGCTCGCGGGTCCTCGGTGTGATAGACGCGGTGGCCGAAGCCAGGGACTTTCTTCTTGGTGGCCAGCATTTGCTTCACGTGCTCCACCGGGTCCTCGCCCGCCTTCTCCACCGCAAACAGCAGCTTCATGACCTCTTCATTGGCGCCGCCGTGCAGCGGGCCCTTCAGCGCCCCGATGGCGCCGGTGATGGCCGAGTGCATGTCCGAAAGCGTGGCCGCGATCACCCGGGCGGCGAAGGTCGAGGCGTTCAGCTCATGGTCGGCGTGCAGGATGAGGGCGATGTCCAGGGCTTTTTCCGCGGTTTCCGACGGCTTCTCGCCGTTCAGCATCAGCAGGAAGTTGGCGGCGTGGGAGAGCGAGTGGTCCGGCGACACCACGTTCTTCCCTTTGCGGATGCGGTCGTAGGCAGCCACAATCATGGCGATCTGCGAGGTCAGGCGGATGGCCTTGCGCACGTTGGCCTCGTGGTCGTTCACCGCCTCGTCGGGATCGTAGAAGGAGAGCGCCGAGACCGCGGTGCGCAGCACCTCCATGGGGACCGATTGCGACGGCAACCCCCGCAGCAGGTTGAAGATGGCGGAATCCAACTTGCGCTCGGCCGCCATGCTGGCGCGCAGTTCCTCCAGTTCCTTGGCCGAGGGCAGGCGTCCGAACCACAGCAAATAGCAAGTCTCTTCGAAGGTGGAATGGTCGGCCAGCTCGTGGATGTCAATGCCACGATAGGCCAGGACGCCCTTCTCGCCGTCGATGTAGCAGATGCTCGAAGTGGCGGCGACAATCCCTTCCAGTCCTTTGGCGGGCGCGCTGGCGGCCATACGTTTCCTCTCCTGCTGAGATTCCAAGCCGGGCCCAACGCTTCCAGCGGCGGGGAAACCGCGGTCGAACGACGGGCACTATTTTTATACTCTAACTCGCGCCCGTTTCCAACCGGCGGAGCCCGCTGCATCGGACGCCCCTCCCGCCCTGGGCCCGTCCTCTTCTTCGTTGCATGACCCCTCTAGTCCTTATATATTCAGTGGGTTATACAATCCGCGGCGCACGCGTCTGTGGGCCGCTTCTTTGGAACTCTCATTATGACCCGACGTTTCCTCGCCCTATTCCTGCTGCTGTTTTTGAGCGCCGCCGCGGCGGCGGACGAAGGCATGTGGCTGTTCAACGCCGCACCCAAGCAGAAAATCAAAGCCAAATACGGATTCGAGCCCAGCGACGCGTGGCTCGACCACGTGCGGCTCTCTTCGGTGCGCTTCAATAACGGCGGCTCTGGGTCGTTCGTCTCTGCCGACGGCCTCACCTTCACCAACCACCACGTGGGCGCGGGGTGCGTCCAGTCGCTTTCCACCGGCGGCAAGGACTACATGAAGAGCGGCTTCTACGCCCGCACACGCGCCGAGGAGGCCAAGTGTCCCGACCTGGAGTTGAACGTGCTCATGAGCATCGAGGACGTCACCGACAAGGTCAGCGGGGCGGCCAAGCCTGACATGTCCGTCGCCGAGGCGGGACAGGCGCAACGCGCCATCATGTCCGCCATCGAGAAGGAGTGCGCCGATTCGACCCACCTGCGCTGCGACGTCATCACCCTCTACTCGGGCGGCCGCTACCACCTTTACAAATACAAGAAGTACACCGACGTCCGCCTGGTGTTCGCGCCCGAGTTCATGATCGCCTTTTTCGGCGGCGACCCTGACAACTTCGAGTTCCCGCGCTACGACCTGGACATCACCTTCTTCCGCGTCTATGAGAACGACAAGCCGGCCAACCTGACGCACTTCTTCAACTGGACCCGGGCGGGGGTACGCGACGGCGACCTGGTGTTTGTCCCCGGCAACCCCGGCTCCACCGGACGCGACAATACGCTGGCGCAGATGGAGTTCGCCCGCGACGTCAACTTTCCCTTCCTGCTCAAGACCTACAAGCAGCGTCTGCAGGCGCTGAAGGCCTTCGCCGCAGGCTCGGAGGAGAATGCCCGCATCGCCCGCGAGGACATCTTCAGCATCGAGAACTCCTTCAAGGCGGTCACCGGCTACCAGGGCGGCTTGCTGGACCCCGCGTTGATGGCCAAGAAGGCGGATGCGGAGAAGAAGCTGCGCGCCGCAGTCGAGACTGATCCCGCAAAGAAGCAGCAGTTCGGGGCCGCCTGGGACGAGGTGGCGCAAGCCATGGCTGTGAGCAAGCAGATCTACCTGCCGCTCACCTTTCTGGAGCGCCGCGCCGGGTTCCGCGGCAACCTGACCTTCTTCGCCCGCGCCCTGCTGCGGGCCACGGCGGAGAAGCAGAAGCCTAACGGCGAGCGCATGCGCGAGTACCGCGACTCCGGCCTGGCCTCTCTCGAACAACAACTGTTCTCGACCGCTCCGGTTTACAAGGCGCTCGAGACCGTGATCCTCACCGAGTCCCTCGCCGAGATGCAGGAGAACCTGGGCGCCGACCATCCGGCGGTGAAGCAGGCACTGGGCGGACGGACGCCGGCCGAGGTCGCCAAGGACGCCATCGCCAACACCAAGCTGGATGACGTCGCCCTGCGCAAGCATCTCTACCAGGGCGGCGTGGCCGCGGTGGACGCCAGCACCGACTCGCTCATCGTCCTGATGCGCTCCATCGACGGCGAGGCCCGCAAGGTGCGCAAACAGTACGACGACCAGGTGGACGCCGTCGTCCGCCGCAACGGCGCGCTGCTGGCCAAGGCTCGTTTCGCCGCCGGCGGCCTGGAGATGCCTCCCGACGCTACCTTCACCCTGCGGCTGAGCTACGGCGACGTCCGCGGCTTCGTCGAGGACGGCCAGGGCATCGTCCCCGAGGGCACGCACGTTCCCTACTTCACCACCATGGGCGGGGCCTACAAGCACGCCGCGGAGAAGGGCAACACCGACCCCTACCAACTCCCCGAAAGCTGGATGAAGAACAAGGGCAAGGTGAATCTCTCCACTCCGTTGAACTTCACCTCCACGCCGGACATCATCGGCGGCAACTCCGGCAGCCCGGTGGTCAACAAGGCGGGCGAGGTGGTGGGCATCATCTTCGACGGCAACATCCAGTCGCTGCCCTGGAACTTCATGTACTCGGACGACATCGGCCGCTCCGTGTCCGTGGATGCCCGCGGCATCAGCGAGGCGCTGCGGAGCATCTACGGCGCTACCGAGCTGGCTGACGAGCTGGCCGGGCCGCAACCCAAGGCCAAGACCAAGCCGATGCCCAAGGCCAAGCCGGCCGCAGCGGTTGGCAAGGACTAGGCCAAGCAGTTTCTCTCGGGCCTGCGTCTTCGGACGCGGGCCTTTTCCTTTGTGAGGTCAGGCGGGCCAGAGGGTAAGCGCCGTCTTGGAGAGAATCTGCTCCCGGGCTGCCTCGGAGAGCGGCAGGGCGCGGAACTGCTCGAGGTTCTGCTTGATGTCGGGCACGCCCGGCCCCGGCCAATCCGTGCCGAAGAGGGTCTTCGCCGCAATCTCCTCCAGGCGCGGGAAATACTTCAATAACGACTTGGGCGGGATGCCCGAGATGTCGAGATAGACGTTGGGATGCCGCCGCACCAGGAAAAACGCGGTCTCCATCCACAGCGGCCGGCCGCCGTGCGCCAGCAGGATCTTCAGCTTGGGGAAATCCACGGCCACGTCGTCCACGTGGATGGGGTCGCCGAACTTGTTGCGCGCGCCGGGGAAGATGGAGGTCCCGGTGTGGAACATCACCGGGATGCCGTTGGCCTCCGCCGCCCGGTAGATGATCTCCAGCTCCTTCACCCCGTTTAGGTAGTCGTTGGGAAACAGCAACTGGTGCGGCGGGTGGATCTTGATCATGCGGATGCCCAGGCGCAACACCTGCGCCACGTCCGCCAGCACGTTCTTGGTATGCCGCGGATGGATGCTGCCGCAGGGGATGAGCCGCTTCGGGTCTTCTTTCACGTAGTTGGCGACGAAGGGGTTGACCTCGGGCGTGAAGCCGATGACCTCAGGCGCCACGTAGTTGATGAGCACGGCGCGGTCCACGCCCGCTGCGTCCAGATGTTTGAGGAAGGCCTTGGGCGAGCGACAGAACTCGACGATCTGGTCGAAGTTCGCCCGCTTCTTCTTCATCGCCGCGAGCGCTGCCGGCTTGAACATCTCGACGGGCTGGATGTGGATGTGGCAGTCAGTGATCATCTGTCTAGGAACCTACCGCCGCCAGCACCGCCCGCCTGGTGAAAACGCGGATCATCTCCCGCCGGTACTCGGGCGTGAGCGCCGAAGTCGTGAGCGGCTTGGCCGTGCTGGCCGCCAGCTCGCCCACCACAGTCGCCGCGTGCTCCAGCTCGTCGCTGGTGCTCTTGCCGATAAGCGCGTGCCCGGCGCCCAAAATCAGCAGCGGCGCCGGATTCACCGCCGTAAGTGCGACTTTGGCGTCCTCGATGCGGCCGTTCTTCTTCACCACCACGGCAACACCCGCCAGCGGATAGTCAATGGAGCCGCGCATGCGCAGCTTCTGATAGACGCCGCGATAGCCCGCAGCAGATTCCGGCAGGAAGACGCGCGTCAGCATCTCATTCTTATCCAGCTTCATGCGTGCGACGCCGTCGTTGGTGTAGAAGTCCGCCAGCGGCACGCGGCGCGTGCCGTCCGGGCCGGCAATCTCGATCTCCGCGCCCAGGCAGAGCAGCGCCGGCGGCGTGTCACCTGAGAACGCGGCCCAGCACTTCGACCCGCCCGGGGCCACGTGGCAGAGGTCGCCATCCTTCTTGATGCAGAAGCCGCAGGACTGCCGCCAGGTGAGCGACTGGTTGTACCAGAGGCAGCGCGTGTCCAGGCATATGTTCCCGCCGATCGTGCCCATGTTCCTGAGGATGGGCGAGGCCACGGTCTTCGCCGCCTCGTGCAGCACCGGGTAGTTGCGGTGGAGGAAGCTCGAGTCCTCGATGGCGGTCAGCGTGGTTAGCGCCCCGATCTCCACGCCCTCCCCGGCGCGCACCCGGATGCCTTCCAGTTCGCTGATGCCGCGGATATCCATGACGTAGGCGGGCGCGAACAGCCGCTGCCGCAGCGAGGGGATGAGGTCGGTCCCGCCGGCGACGATCTGCAACTCGTTGCCAAAGCGATGCAGGAAGCGGAGCGCGTCCTCCATCGTCCGCGGCCGCAGCAGCTTAAAGTTGGGAAGGCTCAATCGTCACCTCCCGGGACTGGCGCCGCCCGCCGCGCTGGATCGTTCACGTGACGCTCCGGGCCTTTACCCTTGAACCACAGGGCGCCGCCGTGCTCGCGGAACTTCGTCGGCCGGGTGGGGTCCACGCCTTCGGTCAGGTTCAGCTTCTTGGCACCCTTCTGGTCGCGCAGCGCCGCCAGAACGCGCTCCGGGGTAAACGGCACTTCGCGCAGTCGAACGCCCACGGCGTCGTAGATGGCGTTTGAAATCGCCGGGATAGTCGCTGCCAGCGAACCTTCGCTGCACTCCTTGGCGCCGAACGGGCCTTCCGGGTCCACGCTCTCTACGATGATGCACTCCACCTCAGGCGACTCGACCGAAGACGGCGAGCGATACTCGAGCAGCCCGGGGTTCATCAGCAGGCCGTCCTTCCAGACCATTTCTTCCAGAAGCGCCTGCCCCATACCCATCCAGACCGAGCCGATCACCTGGCCCTCGACCGCCACGGGATTCAGCGCGCGGCCGCAGTCGTGCGCCGCCCAGACCTTGTGGACGATGACCACACCCGTCTCTTCGTCCACCGAAACCTCGGCCACCTGCGCGGCGTAGGAGTACGCCGGAGACGGTCCCACGCCCCCGCCCTTGTACTTGCCGCCGCGAGCCTCCTGCGGCGGCGCGTAGGAGCCGGTCCCGGTGAGCGCACCGTGGAAATCGATGGCAGCCACCACCGCCTCCTCGAAGGTCATGCGGTCCCTGGGACCTTCGTCCTTGCGCTTCTGCTGGATGGAGCCACGCAGCACCTGTCCGTCCACCCGGCCGGCCACTGTGGCCGCATCAGCCGCGGGCGGAGCCACAGCCTCGCCCTTGCGGGTCACCAGGTCGTCCCGCAGGACGACCTCTTCCGGCGCGCATCCCATCTTCTTCGCGGCCGCGGAGACGATCTGCTTCTTCACATCCTCGGCGGCGCGCAGCGTGGCGTTGCCTGCCATGAACGTCACGCGGCTGGAATACGACCCGATGTCGATGGGCGTGAGGTCGGTGTCGGCGGCCACCACCTTCACCCGTCCCAGCGAGCAGCCCAGGACTTCCGCTGCGACCTGCGCGGTCATGGTGTCCGAGCCCTGGCCGATCTCCGCGGCGCCGGTATAGACCACCACGCCGCCGTCGCGGTCGATCTTGATGTTCACCGTCGAATGTGGCATGTCGGAGCGGATGATAGAGCTCGCCGCCCCGCTGACGTAGTGGCTGCATCCCAGGCCCAGCCCGCGCCCGCGGCCCAGCTTCCCTTTGCGCGCCTGCCACCCGGAGCGTTCGACCACTTTCTCCACGCACTCCGGCAGGCCGTAGCTCTGTACCCGCAGGCCGTTCACGGTGATGCAGGGCGGCTTCAGCAGATTGACGCGGCGGATGGCGGCCGGGTCGAGCGAGAGCGCGGCGCAGATCTCGTCCAGTTGCGACTCGAAGGCGAAGCGAACGTTGACCGTGCCGTGCCCGCGCATGGCGCCGCAGGCCGGCTTGTTGGTGAGCACCCGGTAGCCGTCGTAGCGGATGTTGGGAATGTCGTAGAGAGCGCCCAAGAGCGCCCCGGAATAAAGGATGGTCACCACGCCGTAGCTGCAGTAGGCGCCGCCGTCCTGCACCACGCGCGCGGCCACGGCGGTGATGCGCCCGTCGCGCTTCACGCCCGTCTTCAGGTCGATGATGGTGCGCGGGCGTCCGCGGTGCGCCCAGAAGACCTCCTCACGCGTATATGTGATCTTCACCGGCGCCTGGGCGGCGCGCGCCGCCACCGCCGCGATGATCTCCAGCGGGATGACCTCCGACTTGCCGCCGAAGCCGCCGCCCACCAGCGGCTTGATCACCCGGATCTGCGACATGGGCAGCTCCAGCACCAGCGAGAGCTTGTGCTGCAGGTAGTACGGCACTTGCGTCGAGGACCACACAGTCAGCCGTCCCATCTTCCCGGTGTGCGGGTCGAGCTCGAAGGAGGCTAGCGTCGAGTGCGGCTCCATGGCCGCATGCGTCACCTCGTTGGCGATGTAGCGGGCCTCGGCGATGTGCTCGGCTTCGGCGAAGCCCTTCTCCGGATCGCCGAAGACGTGGTGGTAATCCTTCTCCAGGTTGTGGGCCTTATGGTCGTGGATGAGGTCGGTTTCCGCTTTCATCGAATCTTCCGGATCGAAGTAGGCGGGCAGGACCTCGTACTCCACGTCAATGAGCTGGCAGGCCTCTTCGGCGATTGCTTCTGAGACGGCGGCCACGCAGGCGACGTTGTCGCCGATGTAGCGGACCTTATCCACCGCCAGCGCGGTCTCGTCGTGACCCACGGGCAGGATGCCGTACTTGTTGGGGGCGTCCGCCCCGGTGACCACCGCGACCACACCCTCAAGCGCCAGCGCCTTGGCGGCGTCAATGCGCTTGATGCGGGCGTGCGGATGCGGCGAGTGCAGGATCTTCCCGATGAGCATCCCCGGGACCGTGAGGTCGTCGGTATACTTGCCCGCGCCCGTGGTCTTCCCGGCGGAGTCAATCATTGCCACCGGTTTGCCGATGATGGAGAAGTTGCTCATTTCGTCGCCGCCATTCCCTTCTGCTCCGCCTCCACCGCCGCCTTCACCGCCTGGTACATCTGCGAATATCCGGTGCAGCGGCACAGGTTGCCGCTCAGGGCGTGGCGGACGTCGTCGTCCGTGGGCTCGGGATTGCGCGCCAGCAGCGCCTTCACCGTCATCAGGAAGCCGGGAGTGCAGAAGCCGCACTGCGCCCCGCCCCAATCGCCATACGCCTTCTGGATGGCAGCCAGCGCGCCGTGCTCGGCCACGCCTTCGATGGTAGTGATCTCGTAGTTGCGGTCGTCGTTGCGGTCGGCGGCCGAGGCGCAGCTCCCTGCCAGCATGGTGCAGGAGAGAACGGGCGTGCCGTCGAGCAGCACCGTGCAGGCGCCGCAGGAGCTGTCGTCGCAGCCGCGCTTGGAGCCGGTGAGGCCCAGGTCCTCGCGCAGAGCGTCGAGCAGGA
>DASYVL010000094.1 GCA_035937135.1 Terriglobales bacterium | reverse complement strand
CGGCCAGCGTGGCGGGAGCGGTCATTCTCTCCCGCACCGGGTTCAACCAGGACGTCTTCGAAGGCTGGGTGATGCTGATCGCCGCCTTCTTCGTGGCCACCATGATCTGGTTCATGGCGCGCGCCGCCCGCACCCTCAAGGGCCAGATCGAAACCCGGGTGGGCTCCATGGCCGGCACAGGCTCGACCATCGGCCTCTTCCTATTCGTCTTCCTCATGGTCCTGCGCGAAGGCGTGGAGACCGTTCTCATCCTCTCCGCGGTCTCCCTGAACTCGACCGAGTTGATGAGCTTTTTGGGGACGCTCGCCGGCGTGGCGCTGGCGGTGGTCTTTGGCGTGATGTTCGTCAAGGGCAGCGTGCGCATTAACCTGGGTAAGTTTTTCCAGATAACCACCGTCATCCTCTTCTTCGTGGCCTTCCAACTGGTGGTCTCCGGCTTGCACGAGCTCTCCGAGAACGGGGTGCTCCCTTCCAGCCGGCGGGAGATGGCGATCATCGGCCCCATCGTGCGCAACGACCTGTTCTTCTTTGTGACCATCCTGGCGCTGGCGGCGCTGATGGTGCTGTTCGAGTACCGGCGGCGCGCGCCGGCGCCGGCGGCGGCTGAATCGCGCGCCGAGCAGCGCAAGCAGGAGTGGACCTTCCGGCGGGAGCGCCTGTGGATGGCTTCGGTCTATGCCAGTTCCTTCGTCTTCATCCTTCTGGTGACGGCACAGTTCATCTACGCGCGCAGCGCCACGGGGCTCTCCCCCGCCACGGAGGTGACCTTCGAGGACGGCCGCTTGGCCCTTCCCCTCTCCGAGGTCGGCGCGGGCGAGCTGCACCGCTACTCGGCCAGCCTGAAGGGCGTCCCGGTCCGCTTCTTCCTCTACCGCAAGCCGGATGGGACGGTGGCCGCGCTGCTCGACGCCTGCGAGATCTGCGGCCGCGTCGGGTTCTACCAGACCGCCACCGGGGTGGTGTGCAAGCACTGCGCCGCCCCAATCAACCCGCAGAGCGTGGGCCAGCAGGGCGGGTGCAATCCCGTCCCTCTCAAAGCCACTTTCACCGAGACGACGGTGACCATTTCCGAGGCGGACTTCGCCTCCGCTTCATCGCGCGTGAAGGACTGAGAATGTTCATCCGCCTGGTCTACGAGTCGTTCCGGCGCCAGCGGCGGCGCAAGCTGCTAGCGGGAACGGCCATCGCCCTGGGCGCAGCGGTGGCGACGGCCATGATCGCCGTGGCCACCGACATCGGCGACAAGGTCAGTCACGAGCTGCGCAGCTACGGCGCCAACCTGGTTGTCTACCCCCAGGAGGACACGCTGGACGTAGAAGCCGGAGGGCTGAACCTGAAGCCGGCCAGCGAAGGCGCGTATCTGCGCGAAGCCGACCTGCCGAAAATCAAGGGCATCTTCTGGCGCAACAACGTAGTGGCCTTCGCTCCAATGCTCCCGCTCCAGGCGGAGGTTTCTGCGGCCGGCGGGACCGAGAAGGTCGCAATCCTTGGCACGTACTTCTCCAAGGAGTTAACCCTGGGGAAGGAGCGCTTCACCAGCAGCATCCGCGCGCTGCATCCTTGGTGGAAGGTGGAGGGCGTCTGGCCGGCCGATGATTCCGAGCAAGTCCTGGTGCGGACGGAGTTGGCCTCGCGTCTGCACTTGAAGCCCGGCGACGAAGTGCGTATAGCGGGCCGAAGCGTTCGTGTGGCTGGAATCCTCGATCCCGGCGACCCCAAGACCGAAGCGGTTGTGGTCCCGCTGCACATGGCGCAGGAGATTGCCGAGCGGCCGGGAGCGGTCCGCCGCGTGCTGGTGAGCGCGCTGACCAAGCCGGAGGACGCATTCGCGCGCCGCGATCCCGGCAGCATGAGTCCCGCGGACCGCGACGCCTGGTACTGCTCGCCCTACGCCAACTCCATCGCTTTTCAATTGCGCGAGGCCATCCCGCACTCGCAGGCGGAGCAGATCCGCCAGGTGGCGCAGAACGAAGGCGCGGTGCTGACTCGCATCGAAGGGCTGATGCTGCTACTGACGTTGGCAGCGCTCGTGTCCTCGGCACTGGCTGTCTCCGCCGCCATGACCACCGCCATGCTGCAGCGCCGCCGCGAGGTCGGACTGATGAAGGCCCTGGGCGCCGGCAACCAGGCCATCGCCGCCGTCTTTCTGGCGGAGTCTGCGATCCTGGCGCTGGTGGGCGGCGGGATCGGCCTGCTGGCGGGGATGGCGATGGCCCGCCAGATCGGCAAGTCAGTATTCGGCAGTGCCATCAGCTTCGACCCGGTACTGCTGCCGCTGGTCCTCGGTCTGGCCGTTCTGGTGACTCTTGCCGGCAGCGCAGCGGCGATCCGACGCGCCCTGCGCTTCGATCCGGCAATCGTGCTGCGAGGCGACGCATGAACCCGCGACGCTCCATGTTCCTGCGCATGCTGCTCCGGGCCGCCCTGGTGCACCCGGGCCGCTCGCTAACCGCGCTCACTGCCCTGGCCGTGGCCGCTACCGTCGCCACTGCCATGCTCAACCTGTACACCGACGCCGGCGCCAAGCTGGAGCGTGAATTCCGCAACTACGGCGCTAACCTGGTGGTGATCGGACCGGACGGCGGCACGTTGCCCGAGGGCGCTTTGCAAACAATCGAGACCGCGATGGGCGGCCGCGGGATCGCGGTTCCCTTCTCCTACGCTATCGCCAAGACCAGCGACGGCTCGCCGGTGGTGGTGGCCGGGACGGACATGATCCGAGTGCGCACGCTGAACAGTTGGTGGTCGGTCACGGCCTGGCCCGCTGCCCCCGGCGACGCCTTGATGGGCGCGCGCGCCGCACAGGCACTCGCGCCCGACGGGCAGCCCTTTGACCTGACCTTCCAGGGACGCACTCTTCGGGTGAAACCCGTGGGAACGCTGCGCACCGGGGCAGCCGAGGACAGCCGCATCTACCTGCCCATGGCGGATTTTCAGGCGTGGACGGGAATCGGCTACTCGACCATCGAGGTGCGGGCCGCGGGGTCGCCTCAACAGGTCGAAGAAGCTGCGCAGCAACTTTCCGCGGCATTGCCCCAGGCGCAGGTGCGCCCGGTGCGCCAGATCCTCGAAGCCGAAGCGCAGGTGCTGGGCAAGACCCGCTCCACCATTCTGGCGGCAGTGGCCCTGATCCTGGTGACCGCTGCCCTGTGCGTGCTGGCCACGCTCACCGCTTCGGTATTCGACCGCCGCAAGGACCTGGCGATCATGAAGGCCCTGGGCGCTTCGGAGTGGATGGCTAACGGTCTCTTTCTGGCGGAGGCGGCGGCGCTGGGAACAACCGGAGCGGTCATCGGATTCGCTCTGGGGGTGGGCGCGGCGGCGTGGATCGGGCGCGCCAACTTCCATGCCCCCATCTCCCCGCGGCTGGACGTTTTTCCCGCGGTGCTGGCGGGGAGTATCTTGGTGGCTGTGCTTTCGGCGCTGATTCCCATCTCCCTGCTGCGACACGTGCAGCCGGCAGCGATCCTCAAAGGCGAGTGATGGTCATCGAACTCAAACACGTGCACAAGACCTACCCCGCGAAAGCAGAGGGCGATTCCAGCCTGCTGCACGCGCTGGAAGATGTATCGCTCGAGGTGGCAACCGGCGAATGGCTGGCGGTGATGGGGCCGTCGGGCTCGGGAAAATCGTCGCTGGTGAACCTCATCGGCGGGCTCGACCGCCCGTCCGCCGGCGAAGTCTGGGTGGAGGGCAAGGAACTGGGCTCGCTCTCTGTGGGCGAGCTGAACCGCTTCCGCGCCGAGAAGATCGGTTTCGTCTTTCAACAGTTCCATCTGCTTCCCTATCTCACGTCTGTCGAGAACGTGATGCTGGCGCAGTACTTTCACAGCATGACCAACGAGCAGGAGGCGCGGCAGGCGCTGGAACGCGTAGGGCTGGGCGATCGCGCGGAGCACCTGCCGGCGCAGCTCTCCGGCGGAGAGCAGCAGCGAGTGTGCATCGCGCGCGCGCTCATCAACGACCCGTCGATTCTCGTGGCCGACGAGCCCACCGGCAGCCTGGACGCCGTCAACGAAGAGATTGTGATGCGGCTGCTGCGCGACCTGCACCGCCAGGGACGCACCGTCATCATGGTGACCCACGACCCGGTGGTGGCCCGCCTGGCCGACCGCCGCGTGGACCTGCATCACGGCCGCATCGCCTCCCAGGAGATCTTCGCCATGGCCGACGCGGAGCAGTTCGACGAGGTCCTGGAAGAGATGTGGGTCATCGGCGAGAGCAACGAGCTGGCCGAGGTAGGCCGCATGAGCGTCTCGGGGGCGCTGCCCGTCTCCCTGGCGGTGGACAAGATGCGGCAGATGGGGTTGGTCACGGTCGAGGCCCACCCGCCGCAGCCGCACGGCCACAAGCCGGTGCTCGACCGCTGCCACGACTTCCTCCGCCCCGCCGGGGACCTGCCTGCGGACGGCGACAGGATTGTCGGCTTCACCGAGCGCGGGCGGCAGCGGGCCGCGGACATCATCCGGCGCCACCGCCTGGCCGAGCGCCTCTTCATGGAGACCCTGCACATGCAGGACGAGAGGGAGATCGAGCAGCAGGCGTGCAAGTTCGAGCACATCCTCTCGCCCGAGGCCACGGAAAAGATCTGCTCCTTCCTGGGACACCCCAAGACCTGCCCGCACGGCAGCCCCATCCCGCCCGGAGCCTGCTGCGGAAGTTAGAACACCACTCTCAATTGTGGGGATTTAAGAGGCGTGGAATCTGTGACTTAAAGCGTGATTCTTCAGTAAAGCCTGAATTCCACTTCGACGTTGATCTGCACCGACACGGCCTGGCCGCTCTTGCGCGCGGGTTCGAACTTCCACTGACGAACGGCCTCCACGGCCTTCTCGTCCAGGCCCATCCCCAGGCTGCGGGAGATGCGGATGTCGTGCGGGCGGCCGTCCGGCCCAACAATCAGCCAGAGAGTTACCGTGCCCTCGTACTTGGCCTTGCGGGCCTGCTCCGAATACTCCGGATCCGGCTGGTAGAGGATGCGGGGCGCTGAGACCCCACCGCCCACGCGGAAGATGCCGCCGCCGATGCCGCCGCCGCGACCGGGGCCGACGCCCGGTCCTTCCCCTGAGCCTACGCCGCCTCCGCTCCCGGACCCGATACCGCCGCCGGAGCCGGTGCCGTTCGAAGGCGGACCGACCTGGGCCACGGGGTCGCCGAAGGTGGGCATGTTGACCTGGGCGAGCTTCACCTGCGGTGGGATGACCACGGTAGGCTCCACGGGCAGCTTGGGGTGCTCATTGCGGACGATGACCGCCGGAGGCGCCAACTGCTCCATGGCCAGCTTGGGCAGCTTGCCCTTGGGAGCGGCCAGTTTGTCGCGGTCGCCGCCCCCGCCGCCGCCGCCGATGGTGTCGTGCTTCTTGTTGGAGAGCGGCAGATAGTCGGAGATGTCCGTGGGGATCAGCACCACGGCTTCGTGGCGTCGCGCTTCGACCACTTTCCCGCCGCCCAGGTAGAAGGCCGCGATGGCCACGGCAACACTGCCATGCACCAGAACGGTGCCGGCCCATCCTGACTTGCGATTATCGTAGGCACCCCAGATGTCGCGCACCTTCGCTGGCTTGGACTGGAGTTGCAGCGGCGGCAGCTTCTCCGGGAACAGCAGCGCACCCAGGTTGGCTGCGAGCGAACGCCACAGCGGCTGGTCCAGGCGGAGCTCCCGCACCGACACGGGACGCGAAGCCAGTTGTAAGGGCGCGGGGGCCGGGGAGAACAACCCGCTCAGGCCGCGAGCGAGAGAGCGCCACAAAGGCACATCGAGCTCGAGCAGCAGCCCCAGGTCTTCTTCTTCTGCCGGGTTTTCCCGGCGCGGGTTCTTATACAACTCCAGCTGCAACACGATTCCCTTCCCCGCTGCAACCGCTATACGGCCAAAATGCCGGCGGCTTGCTCTACCGGCTTCTTTAAGAGATGACCAAAGTCCCCCCGAAGTTGCATGAATACACCCCACCCGTACCGAGGGAATATGACTTCGCTACCCTGTTGGATGCCGCCAGGAGCCTGGAGGTTCCCCGGCGAGGGAACTTCTTTCCTATCCCCGCCGTGCCGCGGCGGAGGCCTCTCCACACCCGATTGCCGGAAGGTTTCTCCGCTCCCTTATAATGAAAAATCATCGGCATCACGGAGAAGGAATGGGAGCACCCACGGACCTGAAGGCCACCATCAACCTGCCCAAAACCGGCTTCTCCATGAAGGCCAATCTTCCGCAGAACGAGCCCACCATGCTCGCCCGCTGGGAAGAAATGGGCATCTACGAGCGCATCCGGGAGGCGCGCCGGGGGGCGCCCATCTACCTGCTGCACGACGGCCCTCCCTATGCCAACGGGCCCATCCATCTGGGGACGGCGCTGAACAAGACCCTGAAGGACTTCGTGGTGAAGTCCAAGAACATGGCGGGCTTCGACTCCCCCTACGTGCCCGGGTGGGACTGCCACGGCCTGCCCATCGAGATCAAAGTGGACGAGGCGCTGGGCCGCAAGAAGCTGGAGATGGCGGCGCTCGATGTGCGCCGCGCCTGCCGCGAGTATGCCGAGAAGTACCTCGACCTGCAGCGCGGCCAGTTCAAGCGGCTGGGCATCTTCGGGCGCTTCGAGCGGCCGTATTCCACCATGTCGCCGGACTACGAATCGGTGATCGTCGCCACCCTCTACGATTTCTTCGAGAAGGGGTACGTCTATCGCGGCCTGCGGCCTGTGTACTGGTGCATCAAGGACAAGACCGCGCTGGCCGAAGCCGAGGTGGAGTACGAGGACCACACCAGCCCCAGCATCTGGGTGAAGTACGCGCTCACCAGCGACCCCGGCAAGATCGATCCCGCGCTGGCCGGAAAGAAGGTCAACACCATCATCTGGACGACCACGCCGTGGACGCTGCCGGCCTCCATGGCGGTGGCCTTTCATCCCAAGCTGGAGTACGTCGCGCTGGAGGCGACGGGCCAGGTGTACGTGGTGGCGGGAGTGCTGGCCGCCCGGACGCGGGAGACCTGCAAGCTCGAAGGGGTGCGCGAGATTGCGCGCTTTCCCGGCACGCGGCTGGAGCGCGCGACCTTTGCCCATCCCTTCCTGGAGCGGCAAGTCCTCGGCGTGCTGGCCGATTACGTCACCACCGACCAGGGTACGGGCGCGGTCCACACCGCTCCCTCGCATGGCCCCGACGACTTCTACACCGGCGCCAAATACAAGCTGGACCAGACCTGCAACGTGGATGAAGCCGGCAGGCTGCGCAACGGACTGCCTGACTACGATGGCCAGACCGTCTTCGAGGCCAACCCGCACATCGTCGAGCTGCTGAAGAAGCGGGGCGCGCTGCTGGCCGTGGAGCAGATCGCGCACTCCTACCCGCACTGCTGGCGCTGCCACCAGCCGGTCATCTTCCGCGCCACCGAGCAGTGGTTCATCTCCATGGAGAGCAAGCTGGAGGGCGGAACGCTGCGCGAGCGCACGCTGGAGCAGATCAAGAAGGTGAAGTGGGACCCGGCTTGGGGCGAAGAGCGCCTCTCCAACATGATCGCCAGCCGGCCCGACTGGTGCATCTCCCGGCAGCGGGTGTGGGGCGTGCCCATCGCGGTGTTTTATTGCGAGGGCTGCGGAGAGGTGCTGCACTCACCGGAGGCCAAACGCGCCGTGGTGGAACTCTTCGCTCGCGAGGGCGCCGATGCCTGGTTCGCCAAGCAGGCGGCGGGGATCCTTCCCGCGGGCACGAAGTGTCCCAAGTGCGGCGGCGCACAATTCCGCAAAGAGATGGACATCGTGGACGTGTGGTTCGAATCCGGCGTCAGCCACCTGGCCGTGCTCGGTCACGAGCCCAGGCTGCCCTGGCCCGCCCATCTGTACCTCGAGGGCGCCGACCAGTACCGCGGGTGGTTTCAGTCCTCGTTGCTGGTTTCGATCGGGGCCAAGGGCGTGCCTCCCTACCTGGGGGTGGCTACCCCCGGCTGGACCCTGGACGAGCAGGGCCACGCCATGTCCAAGTCCCGGGGCAACGACGTGGATCCGGTGGACATCGCCAACCGCCTAGGCGGGGAGATTCTGCGCCTGTGGGTGGCCTCGGTGGACTTCCGCGAGGACGTGGTCGGCTCCGAAACCCTGATGCAGCGGGTGGCGGAGGGCTATCGCAAGGTCCGCAACACCTTCCGCTTCATCCTGGGGAACCTCAACGGCTTCGACCCGGCGCGGGACGCGGTGCCATTCGCGGAGATGGAGCCCATCGACCGCTACCTGCTGCTGCGCGCGGCGGAGGTCACGGCGCGGGCCCGCCAGTGGTACGAGGAGTTTGCCTTCCACAAGGTCTACCACCAGGTGCACGATTTCTGCATCGTAGACTTGAGCGCGTTCTACTTCGACGCGCTCAAGGACCGGCTGTACACCCTCGCTCCCCGGTCGCGGGCGCGGCGTTCGGCGCAGACGGCCATCTGGAAGATTGGAGAGGCCCTGGTGCGGCTGTTGGCTCCCATGATGAGCTTCACCGCAGACGAGATCTGGGGTCACTTGCCCCCGGTGGCGGGGCGGGCGGCCAGCGTCCACCTGGCGCTCTTCCCTGCCGAAGGCGATCTGGTCGAGGGCGGAGTTTCGGCGGCGGAGCGCGAAGCGCTCCGCGCGGATTGGCAGATCCTGCTGTGGGTGCGCGATCAGGTGCTGCAGGCGCTGGAGAGCGCGCGCAACGCCAAGACCATCGGCGGCAGCCTGGAGGCGCAGGTCTCGCTGGCCGCCCCGGCGGCGGTGCACTCGGTTCTGGACCGGCATGCGAAGGAGCTGTGCTCGCTGTTCATCGTCTCGCAGGTGGCGCTGGAGAAACCAATCTCGGGAGACGGGGTTTCCAGCATCAGCGTCCAGGTGCGCCGCGCGGACGGGCGCAAGTGCGAGCGCTGCTGGAACTATTCGACCCGGGTGGGAGAAAGCATGAAGTATCCTACGGTGTGTGAGCGCTGCGTGGCGGCTCTCGATGAGATTGCAGGGGGAAAGTAGCCGGGCATGACCGGAAGCCGCGACATGCGCAAATACCACTTTCTGGGCGCGGTCAGCGTGTTCCTCGCCGACCAGTCCAGCAAGTGGCTGATCACCCAGCGCATCGTGCTGCATGAGAGCGTCACCGTCATCCCCGGGTTCTTCCGCCTGACCCACGTGGTCAACCGCGGGGCCGCGTTCGGGCTGCTCTCCGACTCGGAGTGGAACGTGGCCATCCTCATCTTGTTTTCCCTGGTTGCCCTGGCGGTGGTCTCCACCCTGCTGTGGCGGAACAGCCACCGGGTGAGTACCACTGGATTCGGGCTGGCGCTCATCCTGGGTGGGGCGGTGGGCAACCTGTGGGACCGGTTGCTGGACGGGCACGTGGTGGACTTCTTCGACTTCCACCTGGCCGGGTACCACTGGCCTGCGTTTAACGTTGCCGATAGCGCCATCGTGATTGGGGCCCTGCTGCTGGTGGCGGAGATCCTCTTTGCCAAGGCGCCGGCCGGGGAAAAGGCCCTCTCCGGCCGCTAGGCACGGCTCCGCCAGGCGTCCCAGCCCGAAGTGACCGGTGAACTAGCCCTCCCGGAAGACCCCGGTGTATGCTTTGTCCACTATGGACGAGCGCGAGTTGGCCAACACCGTAGTGGAGATCGTGGATCACGCCGCTTATCGCAACGCGGTGCACCACGTAGCCTGCGTACACATTGCCATCGGGGGCCGGCGGGGATTCGACCTGCAGGCGCTCGATGCCGCCTTCGGGACCGTCGCCCGCGGCACGGTGGCCGAGGGGGCGCGACTCGAGGTCCGGGTTCTCCCGGTGACCCGTCGCTGCCACAACTGCGGGACCAATTTCGAGGCCGCCGCCGACGACTGTGAGTGTCCGCACTGCGGCCATCCCCACACCGACCCCATCACTGGCGAAGAGGTGCGGGTGCTCGACATGGAAGTGGAGGAATCAGAACTCAAGACCCCGGCCTGAATCGCTCACCCATCCCAACTCCAAGGAGAACCCCCGTTATGCCAGTCCTGTCCCCGGTCGAGACCCAGGAGGATTTGAATCCATTTCGCATTGCCATGCGCCAGTTCGACATTGCAGCAGAAAAGCTGCAGCTGGAGCCCGGATTGCGCGAGATTCTGCGCCGCCCGCGCCGCGCGCTTATGCTCTCCCTGCCAGTGAAGATGGATGACGGCTCCATCCGCGTCTTCCAGGGCTTCCGCGTGCAGCACAACAACTCCCGCGGCCCCTGCAAGGGCGGCATCCGCTACCATCCCAACGTCAGCTACGACGAGGTGCAGGCACTGGCTTCCTGGATGACCTGGAAGTGCGCCACCGTGAACATCCCCTTCGGCGGCGCCAAGGGCGGCATCATCTGCGACCCCAAGCACATGTCCAAGGACGAGTTGGAGCGCCTGACCCGCCGTTACGCCTACGAGATCTCCGCCATCATCGGGCCCGCCATCGACATCCCGGCGCCCGACGTCTACACCGATGCCCAAGTCATGGCCTGGATCATGGACACCTACAGCATGACCCAAGGCCACAGCGCGCCCGGGGTGGTGACCGGCAAGCCGTTGTTCCTGGGCGGCTCGCAAGGCCGCAACGAGGCCACGGCACGCGGCTGCGTCTTCGTGATCCGCGCCGCCTGCGAGGTCAAGAAGATCGATTTCAAGGGAGCCACTGCGGCCATTCAGGGCTTCGGCAATGCCGGAAGCATCGCCGCCGAACTTCTGGCAAAGCAAGGGATGAAGGTCATCGCCGTCAGCGACTCGAGCGGCGGCATCCTCAACCGCAACGGGCTGGATGTGCCGGCGGTGGTCGCGCACAAGCACAAGACGGGCTCGGTCGTGGGCTTCCCAGGCGCCGAAATCATCAGCAGCGAAGAGGTGCTGGAGCTGGAGTGCGACATCCTGGTCCCGGCGGCGCTGGAGAACCAGATCACCCTGGCCAACGCATCGCGGGTAAAGGCCAAGATCGTGGCCGAGGCCGCCAACGGCCCCACCACCCCCGGCGCCGATACCATCCTCCACGAGAAGGGGATCCTGGTGCTGCCGGACATCCTGGCCAACGCCGGCGGGGTCACCGTCTCCTACTTCGAGTGGGTGCAGGACCTGCAGGAACTCTTCTGGGACGAGGAAGAAGTCAACCGCAAGCTGGAGAAGATCATGGTGAAGGCGTTTGCCGACGTGCATTCCACCGCCAGCAAGTACAAGGTGGACATGCGCACCGGCGCCTACATCCTGGCTATTGACCGCGTGGCCACCGCCACCCGGTCGCGCGGCATCTGGCCGTAAACCCCACCCGCTTGCCAAGAAGGCCTCCGCGATGCGGAGGCCTTTTTGTTGACGCCGTCTACCCCTCCGGCTAGAATCCGCCGAAGCAACCATTGTTGGCACCCGCGGCACCCGCCTGGGGCGCTGCGGAGGCGCAAGGAGGGACTGTGGACCATAAGATAATCGCACGCGTCGGACTGTTGGTGTTTTCCGCGCTCCTGCTCATGGGCTCGACGCCCGGTGAACCCGCGTGGAGGATGCAGGCGGATTACGTGGAAGCCTGCAGCTGCCACTTGTTCTGCCCCTGCTACTTCAACAAGCACGCCGAACATCCTTACTGTGAGTTCAACATGGCGGTGAAAGTCCGCGCGGGGCATTCGGGCAAGGTCAGCCTGGACGGAGCCAAGTACTGGCTGACCGGGGACCTGGGCGACGAATGGGGCACAAACAAAAAGGGGAAGTGGGCTGTGGT
Source organism: Terriglobales bacterium (assembly GCA_035937135.1). Classification (NCBI taxonomy): domain Bacteria; kingdom Pseudomonadati; phylum Acidobacteriota; class Terriglobia; order Terriglobales; species Terriglobales bacterium. Next base: position 30,910 of record DASYVL010000094.1, on the reverse strand, counting down.
TTCGTTCGATCCATCGACGACTAAGGAACAACGCGACGCTCTGGCTCCGATCATTCTGAAGACCTACGGCCTGGAGTGGGGTGAGTTGAAGGTGCAGGAGGCGCCGATCGAGATCTCTCGCACGGGGGATGTCGTCGAAGCCAAGCTGGGCGGCGGCCAAGTGGCTTACATGAAGCTGCAGCGCGAGCCTGGCACGGACGGAAAAGGCGTGACCCTGAAGAACGTGGGCTACTTCGGAGCGCAGGGGAACGGCGGCTTCGAGATGTACAAGTCCATCGAGCACCGTTCGGATCTACCGGACCATAAGTTCTCCTACGCGGGTCGCAACGCGTTCCTGATCTCCATCGACGTGCGTGAGGGCGCCACGGGCGGGATGTCCGGAGGGCACCACTAGAGAGCGCTGATCCAGTCGTTTCTACAGGCCTCCGCGACGCGCAGGCCTCTTGTTTCTGCACTGCCTTGGGGAGAACTACGGGGTTCCGTAGAGCCGGCGGTACACGATGGCGTTGCGCATCACCGCCTGCACGTACTCCCGGGTCTCGGTAAAGGGAATGGATTCCACGAACTCGTCCACGTCGCGATACTGGCCGTTGGCGCGCCACTCGGCCACCCGGTCCGGTCCGGCGTTGTAGGCGGCCAGGGCGTACTGCGGCGTGCCTTCCAGGCTGTCCAGAAGGCCGCGGAAGTAGCGCGTTCCCATCTGAACGTTCACCGAGGGGTCCAGGAGCATGTTGGTGGAGAAGTGGCGGAGCTTGATCTGCCGGGCCAGCGTCCGCCCGGTGGAGGGGAGGATCTGCATCAGGCCGAGGGCGCGGGCGCGGGAGACGGCGCCGGCATGGAACTCCGACTCCTGGCGGATGAGGGCGGCGACCAGGAAGGGGTCCAACTGGTTCTCGGCGGAGTACTTCTGAATGTCGGACCAGTAGAGCCGGGGGAAGAGTGCCTCCCAGAAGGGGCGCGGCAGATCGGCGATCTCGAAGGAAAAGTATCCGGGGACGTCCTTCTTCAGCATCTGCATGGCGCGCCAGTTACGGCCGGTGGACTGATAGATGCGGACAATCTCTCCCACGGCCCACAGCGAGCCATCCTTGGAATAGGCGGCGTCCAACTCAGCAATGGCCAGTTCGAACAGGCCGCCGTTCTGCAGCAGGAAGCTTTTCTGGACGCGCAGGTTGTCGGAGGGCGCGGCCGAGCGCTGGAAGCGCACAGGCGGCGTGGCGGCCGGGATCTTGCTCAGCAGGGGCCCGGGAGGAACGTTGCCGTCGCTCTTGATCACGCGCAAGCGCTCCCGAGCCAGCTCCGCGTAGTAGAAGAACCGGAAGCGGTCACAGAGCTTCTGGTAGTAGGCGTGCGCCTGGTTCCAATCCTGCGCCTCCTCCGCCAAGCGCCCGCGCCAGTAGAGTGCGTTCGGGACCTCCACCGAGGCGGGATAGAGCTTGATCTGCTCTTCGAACAGGCGGCGGGCCTGGGCGGAGTCTCCCAGGCGCATGCGCAACCACGCCGCCTTCCAGTGAGCGTAGGAGGCATTCGTGCCATTGGGCGAGCGCGTGTACAGCTCGGTGTAGAAGCGGCCAGCGGTCTCGAAGTTGCGCAGCAGGAGCTGCGAGTCCCCGGAAGCGAGCAGGAGCTGCTCCAGCCAGGTGCTCTGCGGCGCGCTGTTCCGCAGGGCCTGCAGCAGGTCGGCGAAGCGCCCGGAGTCGCGGCCGCGGGCCATTTCCGCCAGATAGTAAAGGCGCTCGGAGTTGCGCTCGTCCGCCGACTCCGGAATCTTTTCCAGGATCTCGCGCGCTTCCTTGTATTTCTTGATACGGAAGAGCGCTCCCCCCAAGCCGAGGCGCACACCGTTCTCGTCCACTAGGTGAGACTCCGAAAGCAGGTTGTGATACTCCTCGGCGGCCTCTTTGTAGCGCTTCCCTCGCAGCAGCAGGTCGGCGCGCTGTTTGCGCTCCGCCTGCAGCGGAGCAGGAACCTTGGCGCGCTCGGACAAGGTTTTCAGTTGGGCGCCGGCCTCTTCGGAATCGGAAGCCAGCGGCATGGTGAAATAGGCGCGGCGCCACGCCTCGGCAGCCGCATCGGTCTGACCGGCCGTGGCATAGGCGCGGCCCAGCGCCAGCTCCACGTCGGCGCGTGCCGGAGTGCGGTGCGCTTCCAGCAGGCGGATGGCTTCCCTGGCCTGGCCGCTGGCGAGCAGCGCTCTCGCCTGTAGCATCAGGGCGTCGCGCAGGAGGATGGAATCGGCGTAACGCTTATCGAAGCCATCGAGGGTCGCCGCCGCGCCTCGGGCATCGCCGCTCGAGAACTGGGCGTTCCCCAGGAAGTAGTCCACGTAGTCGCCAAGCTCTCCGGCGTGGGTGCGGGCATTCCTCAGCGGCGCCACGGCCTGCGCGTATTGGCTGTCCAGGGTGCGGGCATACCCCATCACCAGCCAGGCGAGCGCGCCGGCGTCCTCCGCCTGATGCTTCAGCGCGTAGGCTTCAACTCCGGCGTAGGCTGCGGAGGTGCGGTTGTCCAGAAGCTGGATGGCCATGGGCTTCAGGTCGGACGAAGCGACGAACGCCTGCGTCACCTGCTGCACCCGGGACGGGACCACCGCCGCCGGCTTGGCGGCCAGCTTCTTGCGCGTCTTCTTGTGGGGAGAGGTCCTGGCGCCCGTGGGCGGGGCGCTGGATTGAGCGTGCGCCGGGGGTGCACTGGGCTGCGCACCGGGAACGGGGAAAGAAATCAGGGACAGGATGACCAGCGTTGCTACGAAGGGATGAGTGCGCACGGTACCTTGGGACTACCCGGAGAAATTTTCGCCCATGACAGAGGCATCATTCTCCGCCAGGATGCGGATCACTTCCTGGTTGAAATAGTCGCCGCTCGAGGCCGGAGTCTTGCCATAACGCTTCTCATAGGTGGCCCGGCTCTTCTCAATGTCTTCCTTCAAGCGGTCGTAGAGGTCGCTCTTTTGCCGGCCCTCGTTCACCTTGGTCTGGTTGTAGAGCTTGATCTCGTCCACCAGCAGCTTGGCGAAGCGCTTAGCCTTTTTATGGACCTCCCGGTCCTCGGCCGGGATGGCAGGCTCCTCGCGCGGAGGTGGCGGGGGCGGCGGTGGGGGTTCGGCAGCGCGTGAAGGCGTTTTGGGAGGTGGTTCGGGCTGCGCCTCCTTCTCGGGCTCGGCCGCGGCAGATCCTCCGCCGGATTTGCGCAGGGCCAGCACTTCCAGCCACTGCCCCGCCGAGCGCACCAGCAGGTGTAGCGCCGAGGGGTCCAGAGTGCCGTCGCCGGTGCCCGCGTCGGCGTACACCAGAGCCGCAACTTTCTCCTTCACCACCAGGGGCAGGACGACGGCGTTGCCGTCGCTGGGGTTTCCCACCGCGGAGACGAACTTGGAATCGAACTCGGCAGCGGCGGCGGCGGCCGGCATGCGGTCCTGGACCGCGCGCGAGGCCAGGCCGTCGGAGGTGTCCACGCTGAACTTCTTGATGGCGTCGTCGTCGTCGAAGCCGCGCCCCTGCCAGCCGGTGGCCGTCCCCCCGCGAATGACAAACAGCGCGGCCCGGCCGCTGAACTTGGCCGCACCCTCCAGCAGGGCTCGCAGAATCTCGGGTTGCGCATCGCCGTCCTGGATGGAGGATACCGCGGCGTTCAGCAGGTCCATGGACGAGCCACCGGGCGGGGCGCCGACTATGCCCTCCAGCTGCTCCAAGACCCGCTTGACGATGTCCTTGCGCAGCTCCGCCCCGCGGGCTTCGAAAGCCTCCGCGACCGCGCCTTCCACGATGCTTTTGAGCTGCTTCGAATCGGCCATTCGGTTGGGACGGTGAGCCTTTGCTGGAGCCGGGGGGGGGACCCCGGCCCGAAACAATGCCCTTGCGGCGATTATAAGGGCTGGACGCGGGCTGTCAACGGCTCCGGGGCCCGGCTCCACGACCGTGGAACCAGTCCGGTCCGAGCCAGCGGGAGAAAACGCCGGCAGACTTTCCGAAGCGGATTGATTTCTAGGGCGTCCAATGTAAAAACACTGCCTCCCGCTGTGATGAAGTAATATGAACGGCCCCGACACCGTAAAATACCTGAATCCGGTGACCATGGAAGCCATCCAATCGAGCAAGGTGGAGCCAGGCGAAGAGCTGGTGCTGGTGCGGGCCGCCAAGTCTGGCGACATCTCCGCCTTCGAGCAACTGGTGAAGCGGTACGACCGGAACATCTTCCGGCTGGCACAGCACATCACTCAGAATCGGGAGGACGCCGAGGACGTGGTGCAGGAGGCCTTTCTTAAAGCGTATCAGCACCTGAACGGATTCCAGGAGCAGTCGAAGTTCTACACCTGGCTGGTGCGCATCGCGGTGAACGAATCGCTGATGAAGCTGCGACGGCGGCGCGCCGACAAGACCGTCTCCCTCGATCAGGAGATCGAGACGGAAGACAACTCCATGCCCCGCGAGGTCACCGACTGGAGGCCGAACCCGGAGCAGGATTACGGGCAAGCGGAGATGAACCAGATCCTGGCCAAGACTATCGGCGGTTTGCCGGGCGGCTTCCGCACCGTGTTCGTGCTGCGGGACGTTGAGGGGCTCTCGACGGAGGAGACCGCAGAGGCGCTGCAGTTGAGCGTCCCTGCAGTAAAATCGCGGCTGCTGCGGGCGCGCCTGCAACTGCGAGAGCGCCTGAACAAATACTTCAAGAAGCCCAAAGGGATTGAGGGCGAAGCGTGACCTGCAAAGATTTTCTGAAAGAGCTGACCGATTATCTGGACGGGGCCATTGACACTCGCACCCGCTCCGAGCTGGAAGAGCACCTGCTCTGGTGCCCCAACTGCCACGTCATCTGCGACACCACCAAGCAGACCATCCAGATCTACCGCGACGCCCAGCCCTACGAGCTTCCCGAGAGCCTGCGGACGCGGCTGCAAAAGGCCATCCTGAGCAAGTGCAAGTGCGTAAAACCCGCCAAGCGCAAGTCGGCGCGCGCCAAATCCAAGTAAGGAAACCTTTCCCGTAGAGACGACCGTCAGGCAGATGCTTCCGCCCATAGTAGCGCTTTAATCCCTTGGGCACGGCGGGAGACTTTACCCTTTCCGCCTTTTCGAAAACCGCGAAGGGATGGGGCCCCTCAGGGTTCGTCACCACCTGAAAAGGTGGGCTACCCAGTGGAACACCTCGCGCAGGTGCTGGAACAGGTCCTGGTTCGGGTTGGTCTCTCCGAAGTGCCACTTGCCCTCACTGGGTACAACATTCTGGGGGTCTAGAGTGAACTTCGGTAAGTCAAGCAGGACATGACCTGAGTTCGCGCCCGTCTGCGGATCCCCCGAAGACCTGAAATTGACGGAATCAGGGTTGTGGATCATCTCGTAGACATTGAACATTTCATCCAACACGCTGATCCTGAAGCCGGCATTCTTCAGTGCCTGTTTGGCATTGTGGAACGAACCTTGGAAGCTGAACAAACCTGCAGCGGTTTGGCCTTTGCCGGGCGGGAAGACCTCGAAGGAAAAACCAGCCAAGGCACCCGAGGTTTGAGTGAAGGAGGTTTTCTTACTTCCGCCCACGAAGGTGCCCGCAGAGGAGACCTCGCTCCCCTCCCTGGTGAAATGCACTCCGCTTCCATCTCCCGTTCTGGTCCACCAGATTCCCGTCCCTGTCGTTGCTGATCACCGTCGGTAGCAGGTCGCTGGAAGACGCAGGGTCCGCGATCTCACGCAGCAAACCAGCCATTCCTTAGAGCGACGACGCCTCGGACGAGGTCTGGGAACCGGTGAGCAACTCGTTGAGCAGCCCCAGCATGTCGCTGACGGTGAGGATGCCGACCAGCTTTCCGTCCTCCACTGCCAGCAGCGCGCCGATTTTCTTGGTATAGAGCAGCGCCACGGCTTCGGCGACGGGGGCGTCGGGAGAGACCATCATGGGATTCTTGGTCATGGCCACGGTGATGGGAGTGGCCTCGAACACGCGGTTGTAGTCCTCGGGCGTCATCTGGGCGAGCATGGAGGGCGCCAGACGGGAAACGTCGCGGTCGCTGATGATGCCCACCACCTTCCCCTCCGCGGTGAGGATGGGGACGTGGCGCTTGCCGGTGCGGCGGATGAGCAGGGCGGCGTCCAGCAAGCGCGAGTCATCGGGCAGCGTGGTGACGCTGGTGGTCATGTAGTCGCGGACTCGCATGGAACCTCCGGCAGCACCCATGGCGGCGCATTCTAACAAAGTAATCGCCTTCCTCAAAGCGCGCCATCCGGCACGGCCGGCGGGGCCGTGTTTCCAGTCCAAAATAAAACCGGCGGCCGCGGCCGCCGGTCCGGAAACCCCAAGCCGTTTAGTCGTCGCGACGCTTCAGCGTCGGCCGGTCGTCGTCTTCCTTCTTATCCTTGTCCTCGCTGCTCTTGCTGGTGTTGGAGCGGCGCAGGCTGGGCCGGTTGTCCTTCTGGTCGTTCAACTGCCGGCGGTTCTGCAATGCCGCCAGCCGGGCCTTGATCTCGTCGAACTCCGAAGTGGTGACCACGTACTGGTCGCGCGGCGGCAGGATCTTCGAAATCTCTTCCTGCGTCTTCCCGATGCGGTCCGGCGTCTGGGGATGGGAGGCAAAAGCTTTGGCCAGGGTCCCCGGCTTCTTCTTTTCCTTGGCCTGCACCTTCTCAAAGAAGGAGACAAAGGCCTGGGGGTCGTAGCCAGCCTTGTACATGTACTGCACGCCCAGGTAGTCGGCCTCGGACTCGAAGCCACGGGAGAAGGTGAGGAAGGTCATGGGCAGGAGCAGGCCGACCGCGGCGCGCACGCCGTATCCTAGACCGCCGCCGACGAAGATCAGCGGGATGGAGGCCAGGTTGGCGATCTGGCCGCGGGTGGCCTGGCGGGTGGCATGGCGCGCGGCCACGTGCGCGATCTCATGGGACATCACGCCCGCCAGTTCGGCTTCCTCGTCCGCCGCCGTGACCAGGCCGGTGTTGACGTAGAAGAATCCGCCGGGAAGCGCGAAGGCGTTGATCTCGTCGGAATCAATCACTTTGATGGTGAACGGGACCTTGGCGTCGGAGTTGCGCACCAGGTTCTGCCCGATGCGGTTCACGTACTCGTTGACCACCGGGTCCGTGTTGAGCTTCACGCTCTGCTCCACCATCTGCGCGTATTCCTTGCCGATGCGGATCTCTTTCTCCAGCGAGTACCAGTTGCCCAGGCCGCGGCCGCCCATCTTGCGGTTGCCGATGGCGTCCACGTCGTCTTTGCCACCATCGTGCTTGTAATCGGCCTGCGTCGACTCTTGCTTCTTGGCTTTGTCGTCGGTGGCAGCGGGCGCCTGGGGTTGGTCCGGGGGAGCTTGCTCCTGCTGGGCGGCATTGGCGGGCTGCGCCTGATCCTGAGGCGCGGGGGCTGAGGCACCGTCCGGTTTCGCGGTGTCGCTGGGCTTGGCCGTATCCCGCGGCGCCGGCGCTGTGGTGGCCGGTGGAGGCGCTGCCGTGGTCTGAGCCAGAAGCGTCGGGCTCAAGGTCGCCAGCCCCAACAGAAGCGTGAGGGCCAACATCATGCCGCGGATTCTCATCGGGAACTCCCTTCCGAAGCTTCTCAAGCTCGCGGATATTGTCATTATACTCTCCCTTTTTTGCCGGGATGGACCCCGTGGTCTAGCCTACCGTCCAAAAATCTCGAACTCCACCCGAACCTCGTTCTTCACCTTGATGGCGCCTCCGGCAGCGGTCACGGGCTGGATCCCAAAGTCGGTCTGCCGGATCGCCGCGGAGCCGCGATAATGTCCCAGCTCACCCGTGACCTCGACCAGCACGGGGCGGGTCTGCCCGTGTAGCGTCAGGTCGCCATGCACCCGCCACCTCCCCTCCCCCGCCTTTTCGATGGTGAGGGAACGGAAGCGGATCTCGGGAAAGTTGGCGCTATCGAGGACGGGCGGGCCCAGCATGGTCTGCTGCACCTCGGCGCGGTCCTTGGCGGAGAGCTCGGAGTCCAATACCTGGAGCCGGCGCGCGTCCACCTGCAGCTCCACCGAGGGGAGGTCAGCGCTTTCGTTGAAGGAGCCCCGCGAAATGGGCGCACGGATCTCATGGTTGTGACCGAAGGCGGAGAAGAGTCCCGCCTTGAAGACGCGCAGCGTGAGCGTCGAACGCGCGAGGTCCATCTCGCGCGTGGTGGGTGCGGCGGCGGCGGCGCCTCCCGCTCCCAGCAGGAGCAGGGCCGCGGCTGGAATCCAGCGGCTTTTCATGACCGGCTTCCTCTACTGATGCGGTCCCAGGGGGAAAAGGTTATCTCGCGTGGTCAGACCCGTGCGATTGGGAGTCCAGGCGCGCGATCTCGCGGGGAAAGAGCGGATTGCGGGGGAAGTCCCGGTTGAGGCTCACCAGCATCTCGCGGGCGCGCGCTACGTCCTTGTCGCGGACGTAGGCGATGGCCAGCAGGATGCGCCCAAAGGGCGCGAGGTAGCGGCCATGTTGCGCCGCCCGCTCCACGTCGGCCATGCCTTTCTGCTTGTCGCCGGAGTAGCCGCCCAGCTTCAAGATCCACCGCCACGGCGCCGCCAGGCTGCCGATGATGTAGTTGTGTACGCCCGTGGCTAGATAGGCATCCGAATTATCGGGCTGGATGGCCAGCAGCTTCTCGGCCCAACCGCTGGCCTCGCGGCTGAAGCGCAGCGACGCCAGGTTGTGCTTCTCGATGAGAGCGGCGTAATCCGCCCTCAGGCCGTACACCATGGTCATGGCCAGGAGGGCGTCGGCGTCCTGCGGGCTCCCGGCCAGGCGCCTGCGGGCCAGCTCCTCGCTCCGCCCCAGGGCCGAATCCAGGCGGGCGTGGATCTGGGGATCGGGAGAGAGCTTGTTCTTTTCCTTGAAGGAGGAATCGTCCGCGAAGAATTGACCCTCCAGGATCCCCATGCGGTCGAACTCGGCGAATAACAGGCCCGCGCCTTCCGCCGCCGGCCCGATGGCATCCTCCGGGTGTTGGCTTTGCCATGCGTGGAATTGCTTCTCCGCTCCGGCGAAATCGAGGTTGTAGAGCAGATGGAAGCCCTGGTCGAGGGAGGGAGGATCGTCGTGGGCGGCGGCGCGAGGCGAGAGCGTCCCTAGAACAGCCGCCACCAGGAACAGTCGGACAATGGTCTTGAGGCTGTTCCCGGGGGTTGGGGGCACGCGGTTCATGGTAGTCCAATCCTGGCCACTGCCAAGTACAGGGATTGATTCCTCCGGGCCACCAAGAGTTGCACCAGCGTACTCCCCACCCGCCGGTAAATCCACGAAAACCCAGCCTGCTTGAGAACCTCTGCGCGGGCTCGTACTATGTGCGGGATCTTTTCGTCTCGAGGGGGTGGAGCTTGAGTGACCGTAGAGTTTTCCTTCGCAACAGTGCCGCCATGGCTGCGGCCCTGACGCTGACTCCGAAGATCCTGGCACAAATGGCCGCGGCGCCCGCTTCCCTGCCCGGCCGCGCGCTCTTCGACCGCGACCCGGACGCCTACTGGGCCGAGCTGCGCAAGCAGTTCCTCATCCCCGAGGACGAGGTGTATTTGAACAACGGCACCGTGGGCTCCAGTCCGCGTCCGGTGCTGCAGGCCATCTTCGACGCCTACGAGCAGACCGAAAAACTGGCCCAGCCGGAGCCCGAGGACTATCCCATCTGGGGCTATGCGGCCTGGAACGAATTCCGCGACCCGCTGGCGGTGTTCGTGGGCTGCTCCCGCGACGAGATCGCGCTGCTGCGCAACGCCACCGAAGCCAACAACTACATCGCCAACGGCGTGGACCTGAAAGCCGGCGACGAAGTCCTGATGTCCGACCAGGAGCACCCCGGCGGTGAGCAGCCCTGGAATCTGAAGGCCAAGCGCTACGGCATCGTGGTCAAGAAGTTCATCCTGCCCAAGCCAGCGAAGAATGCCGCGGAGATCCTGAACCTCATCAACGACGCCATCACTTCCCGCACCCGCGTCCTCTTCGTCAGCCACATCTCGACCGTCACCGGCGTGGTGATGCCAGCGAAGGAGATCTGCGCGCTGGCTCGCTCCAAGGGGATCCTTTCCGCGCTCGACGGCGCCCATGCTCCCGGCATGATGAAGCTCGACATCCACGCGCTGGGCTGCGACATGTACTCCTCCAGCCCGCACAAGTGGCTGCAAGCGCCCAAAGGCTCGGGCTTCCTCTTCGTGCGCGACGAGGTCATCGACCGGCTGTGGAGCACCATCGCCACCGAGGGCTGGGAAGAACCCCAACTGCGCGCCGAGCGCTTCCAGCGCATCGGGTCGTCGAACGTGCCGGCGCTGTGGGGGCTGCGCGCCTCTATCAAGCTGGCGGAGGAAATCGGCATGGATCGCATCGAGGTCCGCCACCGCAAGATGGCCGACTACATCCTCGCGGAGATGATGAAGCGAGGCGCGGAATCCTGGACCTCTCCAGACCCTGCCCTGCGCTGCGGCATCGTCACTGTGAACGTGCCCCCGCTCAAGCGCATGGACTTAGAGAACTGGCTCTGGCACCAGCACAAAATCCGCATCCGCGGCGGCGATCCGCACAAGCTGCGGCTCTCCACTCCCTATTACCTGCTGAAGAAAGACGTGGACCGCTTCCTGGAGAAGTTCGACGAGTACAAGAAGACGATGGCGTAGCGCGGATTCCAGCCTGCCCAGCCGCCCTCGGCTGGGCAGGCGAGCGAAGCTCGCCCTTCAGTCGTAGTACTCCAGCCCCAGGTGTGTGATGAGCTTCTCCCCAAGCTCTCGGGCTGCGCGGCAAGACATATAATGAGCAGGCTACGGTCATTGCTCCTTACGAAAAAGAAGCAGATGTGACGTGGTAGGCGGTGCGGGATGCTGGAGAACACATGGGCGCGAGAGTACTTGACGGTTCTGTTCGAAGCTTTGGGAAAGGACCTCGAAGAGTTGAGTGATCTCATGCTGGCCGTTGCGCAGAATGAAGTCGAAGACCCGCTGCTCGAGATTCGTTTCCGTCGTCAGAGTGGGTCGACGGTTCAGTGCTTCAACCTGGCTGTAGCAGTACTGGCGGTACGCGGCGAGGATGCCTCTCTGCCTATCGCAGCCGACCTCATTGAAACAATCGAGGAGTGCAACAGCAAATTGCTTGCCTTTCAAGAGGAACTACCTAGACTTCGCGATGCAGTTGCCAAGAACCCTGAAGACGGGGAGAACCTTGCTCGTCTCGGTGTCGCGCTGCTCGCGCTTGATGATCGGGATTCGGCATTAACAGCCTTCACAAAGGCTCTAGAGCATCAGGATACACTTTGCATCCACTGGGAACGGGATTGTCTCAACAATATCGGCTGGGACCACTATCAGCGCGGCGAGCACGAGCAAGCGCTCGGGTGGTTTGAACTTGCGTGCCGCCTGAAGCGGTCGGCGCCGGAGCGGGGAAGCGGGAATCCCCTCGGAAGTGCGACAGAAGGCGACGACGATCTGCCGTACAACTTGGCCCTCGAAAACGTCCTCTTGACACTCGCCAAGATGGGTCGTTTGAGTGAAGCGACTGCAAGGCTTCAGGAGTACCACTCCCATTTCGGCCGCTTGCCCGATTATGAGGCCCGTGCGCTAGAAAAGATGGGTTTGCAACCTGATGTCATCTACATACGATCGCGCATCGAACGCTACGCAAGGTGAAGTGAAAAACCTGCAGCGGGGTTGAGTTATCTACCGAGTGCGAAATCGAGGTACCGTGTAATCATTCGGTCTAAATGACCGGGAAATGGTAGCCGGAGTCGCTGCTGCAATCTAGTGGCATAGCCGAGCCAGTTCGCGTAGCACTTAGGACTAGCAGCGCTCAAACCGCGCCTCTTCAACCCAAAGTCTTCCATGAAGTTTTGTGTCTTTTGGTTGTAAGGCACGTATCGCCGAGGCTCACGCCAATAGAGCAGCAGGCTCAGCGACGGCACTTTCATGCCCGGCAGCAGATTCAACCGATCTAACTCCTCAAGACGGTGCTGGAGATCCTCTCCTTCATCGAAGAGGAGGGTTAAGCCCTTTCTAGCGCGCTCCAGTGGTTCGCGGTCGAATCTGCGGTATGCAGTCCGGTGTTTCACGTACTTGGTCAGTAGACGGATGAGGTTGTTTCTTTGCGACTCGGAAAGGGTTGCAGGAACTAGGCATGCGAAGAAATTATGGTGTTCACCTAAAGACCTGGCCAGGTCTAACCCGCGAACCTGCTTCGCCCACTTCTCCAAGCGACGAAAGGTGCTCTCCGTCTTCAGGGTTCTTGGCAACTGCATCGCGAAGCCTGGGCGGGGTCTCTTTCGGTCCCCTCTCTGAGCTTTCTTCCGTGCGATTCTCGCGCGCTCCAAGTCTTCGTCTGTTATAGCTCGCGTCAGTTTGTCTCGCCATAAGTCCTCGAACCAAGCGGAGATGCTGGAGACCACAGAAGAGTCCCGAACTAAGACGGCTGCCTCATTCTGTCCTGCTATGTCCTGTTCGTCCGCGAGTGCAGCCTTGGAGAGGTTAGCTGAACCGACGACGGCTCCAATGCCGGGAGCAAGATAGACCTTGGCGTGCATTGAATTACGCTGTTTGACTATGACCCCCGACCGAGACCTCATCTCAGCCACCGCATCGGGATTGGTGTTGGTGCTGGTCAGCCAGCAGATGACACGCATCTTTCCGCCATAATTGGCCAACCGCTCCCACCAGTCCGCTCCAACAAAAGCAGCCGCCATGTCCAGTCGCGAACTCTGTGCTGCAAGCGCACAGATGGCTTGGCGGATTTCTGGCGGGCTTCCGAGAAAAACAGGTTTCGAGTTCATTTGTTCTCTCGTGGAGCGACGCTTACAACTCTGCTGCGGACACCGGCGAGCTTCGAATATTAGCGTATGTCAGAGCGCTGGGACGTGGTCGTTTGAAGGGATAACCGCTAGTCGTAATACTCCAGCCCCAGGTGGGTGATCAGCCCCTCCCCCTGCAGGTGGCGCAGGGTGTTCTTGAGCTTCATGAGTTGGATGAAGAGGTCGTGCTCGGCGTAGAGGCCGGGGGCGGTCATGGGCGACTTGAAGTAGAAGCTCAGCCACTCCTGGATGCCCAGGTGTCGCAACTTCGAGCTGCGCTGCGCCAGGTCGAGGAAGAGCACCAGGTCGAGCACGAGGGGCGCGGCCAGGATGGAGTCGCGGCAGAGGAAGTCCACCTTGATCTGCATGGGATATCCCAGCCAGCCGAAGATGTCGATGTTGTCCCAGCCCTCTTTGTTGTCGCCACGAGGCGGATAATAGTTGATGCGCACCTTGTGGTAGAGCTTGTCATAGAGCTCGGGATAGAGGTCTGGCTGCAGGATCTGCTCCAGCACCGAGAGCTTCGACTCTTCCTTGGTCTTGAACGCGTCGGGATCGTCCAGCACTTCCCCGTCGCGGTTGCCCAGGATGTTGGTAGAGAACCAGCCGTGCAGTCCCAGCATGCGCGCCTTGAAGCCGGGGGCGAGGATGGTCTTGAGCAGCGTCTGGCCAGTCTTGTAGTCCTTGCCGCAGATGGGAGCCTCATTGCGCCGCGCCAACTCGTGCATCGCACGGATGTCCACGGTGAGGTTCGGCGCGCCGTTGGCGAAGGGCACGCCCTCGGAGAGCGCGGCGTAGGCGTAGACCATCGAGGGCGCGATGTCCTCGTCGTTCTCCAGCAGCCCCTTTTCGAAGGCTTTGAGCGAGGCGTGCACCCGGCTCGGCTTCAGGAAGATCTCGGTCGAGGCACACCAGATCATCACCAGGCGGTCGGCGCCGGAGGTCTTCTTGAAGTCGCGGATGTCGGCGCGAAGCTGCTCCGCCAGTTCCATCTTGTTCTTGCCCTTTTTGACGTTGGGACCGTTGAGCTTCTTGACGTAGCGCTGGTCGAAGACCGCGGGGCGCGGCTGGACGGATTCGAGGAAGGGCTTCACCCGGTCGAGCAGCTCTTTTTCCAGCACCCCGGCCTTGCGCGCGGCGGTGTACATGTCGTCTTCGAAGATGTCCCATCCGGTGAAGACCAGGTTGCTCAGGGGGGCGAGCGGCACGAACTTCTTGATCAGGGGCGCGCGGCCGTCGGTGCGCTTGCCCAGGCGGATGGTCCCCATCTGAGTGAGCGACCCGATGGGTTTGGCGTACCCCTTGCGGATGGCTTCCACACCGGCCACAAAGGTAGTGGCCACCGCGCCCATGCCGGGGATCATCACGCCCAGCTTGCCGCGGGCCTTGGCGATCTCGCCCTGGGGTTCCGATTTCGTGCTCTTCCTGGCGTGTGCAGCCCGTGCAGTCATGATACGTCCTCGTCTGAAAGTGTGGCGCAGCGACGGAAAAACGGATTATCTTCGCGTATCAGGCGCGGATTTGCAAATCGGCGATGGAGCCCTCGACTGGGCACGCGTTCGATGATTCAATGGCACGCCAACCAGAATCGACCCTGAGGTTTCCTTATGCGCGGAAAAATCGTCGTCATCACCGGCGCCTCCAGCGGGATCGGCCTGCTGACGGCGGTGGAGCTGGCCCGGCGCGGGCATACCGTAGTGGCCACTGTGCGCAACCTCTCGCGGCGTACCCGGCTGGACGAAGCCGCGGCCACCGCCGGTGTCGCCGGGCGGCTCGACTTCCGGCGCCTCGATGTTACCGAGTTCGACTCCATCCCCACGGTGGTGGCGGAGATCGTGCGCGACCACGGCCGCATCGATGTGCTGGTGAACAACGCCGGCTTCGCCGTTGCCGGCTTTGCCGAGGACCTGAAGATGGAAGAGATCCGCATGCAGTTCGAAACCAATTACTTCGGGCACGTGGCCATGACCAAGGCGGTCCTCCCCGTGATGCGCAAGCAGGGCTCCGGCCACATCATCATGATCTCCTCCATCAGCGGCCGGGCCGCGGCGCCGGTCACTGGGGCTTACAGCGCCTCCAAGTTTGCCCTGGAGGGATGGAGCGAGGCGCTGCGCATCGAACTGCGCTCGCTCGGCATCCGCGTGGTGCTGGTGGAGCCCGGCGCCTTTCAGACCGACATCTGGGAGCGCAACGTGCACCTGGGCGAGTTCGCCATCTCGCCGCAGTCTCCCAACCACGAGCGCGGGAAGCGCTTTACGGAGTTCGTCAGGACCGAGGTGCACAAGCGCGACGCGCGCGTGGTGGCCGACCTCATCGCCCGCATCGCAGAGAACCCTAACCCCAAGCTGCGCTACCGCATCGGCGCTGACGCCCACCTGCAGTTCTGGTTGCGCGCCATCCTGCCCTGGAAGACTTACGAGCGGTTGATCGAGCGCGCGATGCGGATCGGCTAGCTACGCCGGCCGCAGCCGGTGCTTCCAGTGTGTCCACACGAACCAGACGACGACGATGGCGATCACCGCGCCGATGACCGCGTCGAAGCGGTGGAAGTACTTCCCCAGGTAGTCCCAGTGTTCTCCCGCCTTCATTCCCAGGTAAGCCAGGCCATAGCACCAGGGCCAGGAGCCGAGGAAGGTGTACAGGTGGAAGCGCGCTCGGGGCATGTGGGCGATGCCGGCGGGCAAGGCGATGAAGGTGCGGACGACGGGCAGCAGGCGCGCCACGAAGACGGCAGCGTTGCCGTAGCGGGCGAAGAAGCGGTCGGCCCAGGCCAGCTCGACGTCGGTCATGAAAATGTAGAAGCCATACTTCTCCACCAGCCGCCGGCCACCGAAGGCGCCGACTTCGTAGGCTGCCACGGACCCGAGGTTGCATCCGATGGCTCCGGCGGTGGCCACCCACAGCAGGTCGAAGCGGCCGGTGAACACCAGGTATCCAGAGAACGGCATGATGACTTCCGAGGGCAGGGGGATGCAGGCCGACTCGATGGCCATCAGCAGCACGATGCCGGCGTAGCCGCCGGCGGAGATCACGTAGATGACGAACGCCGAGAGCAGCTCGATGATTTGGGCGATCATCAGGGATGGAAGGAACAGCTCATGCCTGGGCTTCGCCGTTGCCCGAGCCGGGCTGCGACTGCTCGTAGGCGGTGACGGCCTCGGTGACGTCGGCCTCGCAATCCGAACAAACGGCGTGGCCCGCCTGGTTCTCCACCGATTCGCGCTCCACCACCAGGGAGCCCCCGAAGATGTATTCGTGGACCTCGTCGTCCCACATGTAGCGCTCCTCCACGGTGGCTCCCTTGATGTTGCATCCGGTGAGCACCACCGCGGAGTCGTGAGCTCCGCACTTCGGGCACTTGAACGGCTGGGTCATTCCGCGAGTCTCCCTGTGTGGACGGGCGATCGCCCGGCCCTAGAATTCCTGCGATTCCTGGGTGAAGGTGTATCCAGGCAGCTTGGCGCCCTCCGAGCTCTTGTCCACCTTGACGCGGGTGGTATCGCCGCTGGCCGCGTCCGCGCCCGCATGGCGCAGCATGACGTACTGGCTGAAGACCTCGCTGTAGAGCTTGGTGACCAGGTAATCCTTGCCGTCCTGATCGTTGCGCCAGACTTGGCCGAGTTGGATGGCTTTTACGGACATAGCGATTCAGAGTAGCCGCCCGCGGCTCCGGCGTCAATCGCCGGCCGCGGCTATGGTTTCTGCGCGAATTCCCTGCTCAGCAACTCTCCCACCTGGGCCACGGGGCAGCGGATGCCGATGTAAAACGGCCCGAACAGCGCGTACACCGCGCTGACCTCGTCGAAGCGCATCTCGTAGATCAGGCGCTTGAAGACCAGCGGGTCCTGGGCGAACAGGTCCACGCCCCACTCCCAGTCGTCGAAGCCGATGGAGCCGGTGATGATCTGCTGTACCTTGCCGGCGTAACGCCGGCCCACCAGGCCGTGCTCCTCCATCTGCCGCTGGCGCTCCTCGATGGGCAGCCTGTACCAGTTCTTGTCCTCGCCGCGCTTGCGGTCCATGGGATAGAAGTTGATGTAGGGCGCCTCCGGGATCTTGGGACGCAGTCGCGAGGCCATCGCCTGCTCCTGCCGCCGCATCAGCTCTTCCGCTTCCTTGTGCCACTCCGCCGAGTGCGGCTCCACGCCACGCTCCACCAGCGACTTGTACAACTTCACCGTGGAGTCGTACAGGCCCAGTTCGATGACCGACAGAAACGAGGTCGCGGGCTCCAGGTAGTCAAAGAGTTCCAGGTTCTGCAAGCGCAGCTCGGTGGCGTTGAGCGCGTCAAAGGTGTCGCGGAAGTGGAGGAACATCAGGTCGCCCTTGTGTCCCAGCATGGAATAGAGGGCGCTCTCCCCCGCCTGCTCCATGGGGCCGAGCGCCGCCGCGGCCTCCTTCGCCACGTGCTGCTTCTGCGCGAAGGACAGCTTGCGCCAGGCGGCCCAGCGCACGCGCATCATCTGATGCAGCACGCTCGAGCCCTCGATGGTCAGGGGCAGCGCGGGCAACTTTTCCTGCGTCGCCTTCACCGCTGTCTTGCTGGTCGGCATTCGTCTCCCCACGGAATCGTTAATTGTAGCGGGTGCACGCTCTATTGTAATCTCGCGTTCCCATGGTCCGAGGAGTCGTTCCCAGACAACCCGCGAAGACCGGACGCCAGGAAGGCGCGCGCAAGACGCACAGCCGCCCCACCGTAACGCCCGCCAGGACGAAGCAGGACGTCCGTCCGAGCGCCAAGCCCAAGTCGGCCAAGCGCGGGGGGGGCAAGCCCGCGGCCGGCTACAAACCGGTTGCGCCGGAGCGCGTGCGCGAGATCCTGAGGCGACTCGATGAGCTCTATCCCAACGTGACCTGCGCCCTCCAACACAAGACCGCCTGGAATCTGCTGGTGGCGACCATCCTCTCCGCCCAGTGCACCGACGTACGCGTGAACATGGTCACCCCTGGGCTCTTTGAGAAGTACCCTACCGCCGCGCACTTCGCCGCGCTCAAGCCGGAGGAGCTCGAGCCCGACATCCGCTCCACCGGGTTTTTCCGCAACAAGTCGAAGTCCATCGTGGGCGCGGCGCAGAAAGTCGTCCGCGAGTTCGGCGGGAAGGTCCCCGACGAGATGGAGCCGCTCCTGACGCTGCCCGGCGTGGCGCGCAAGACCGCGAACGTCGTGCTGGGGACATGGTTCAAGAAGGCAACGGGGGTGGTGGTGGACACGCACGTCCAGCGCATCTCGCGGCGCCTGGAGCTGACCCGGGAGGAAGACCCGCAGAAGATCGAACAGGACCTGATGCGCGTGATCCCGCAGGAGAAATGGATCGAGTTCTCCCACCAGATCATCTGGCACGGGCGCAAGCTGTGCGTCGCCCGGAATCCCAAGTGCGCCGACTGTCCGGTCGAAACCCTCTGCCACGCCGCCGACAAGACCTGGACGACGGTCGAAGTCCACAAAGCGGCTCGCTAGCCCGGCCTTCGCTTGCGCTGGCCTACCTTCTCCGCCGAGAACAGCGCCTGCACCAGCCCGGGGATGGTGTACCTCCGCGCCTGAACGTTCACGCGCAGCCCCAGCTCGCGCAGAGTCTTGGAAGTAACGGGCCCAATGGAGGCGACACGAATCCCCTTGAGCGCAGCGCGCAACCGGGCCGCGCCCACCAGAAGGGCGAAGTTGCGCGCCGTCGAGGAGCTGGTGAACGTCACCCAGTGCGGGCGGCGGTCGCGGAGCACTTCTTGCAGCCGCCGGCGCGACCTGGGCGGGGCGACGGTCTGGTAGGCTTCGACCACTTCGACTTTCGCACCGGCGCGGCGCAGTGCTTTCGGCAGGACGTCGCGCGCCACTTTGGCCCGCACCAGCAGCACTCGCTTCCCTTTCACGCGGCTGCGAAGCAAGCGAACTACCGCCTCGGCGACGTACTCCGCGGGCATGGCGTGAACGTTCAGGCCGCGACGTTCGACCTCCGCCTTCGTTGCCGGGCCAATGGCGGCCACATGCAGATGCCTAAGGTATCGCCGCGATAGCCGCAGTTTCCCCATGCGCGAAAAGAAGGGGCGAACACCGTTGACGCTGGTGAGGATGAGCCAGTCGTAGCGGTCAATGCGGCGCAACGCGCGGTCGAGCGGCTGGTAGGAGCGCGGCGGGCGGATCTCGATGCTGGGGACGGCCACGACGCTCGCGCCCAAGCGGCGCAGTCGCGCTGCCAGCGCTTCCGCCTGATGGCGCGCTCGGGTGACCAGGACTCGCTGCCCGGCGAGCGGCTTCTTCTTCTCTTTCTTTGCTTTCCTTTCTTTCTTCCCAGGGGCCTTCATGGCTGCTCTGGCGGCGCCGGCGACGCTGCATACACTTCCTGCAGAATCTCGCCCGCGCCCTTGTGCAACAGGGCGTTGGCCACCCTACGGCCCAGCTCGGCGGGATCGCTTCCCGCCTGCGATTCCCGCAGGACCTGGGAGCCGTCGGGCCGGGCCACAACACTGATCAAACGCAGATCGTTCGGCGTCCCCATGCAGAAGGCGCCGATGGGGACCTGGCACCCGCCGCCCAGGGCGCGCAACAGGACCCGCTCGCAGGAGGTGGTAGTGCGCGTCGTGCGGTCATCGAGAAACGTGACCGCCGCGCGCGTGTGCGCGTCCCCGGTGCGAACCTCGATGGCCAGCGCGCCCTGGCCCGGCGCCGGACACATGTCCTGCACCGAGAAGTATTCCCGGATCCATTTCTCGAGGCCCAGCCGCTTCAGGCCGGCGGCGGCGAGCACGATGGCGTCAAACGCCCCCGCCTCCACCTTGTGCAAGCGTGTGTCCACGTTGCCGCGGATAGGAAGGATGTTCAAGCCGGGACGCAGCCCTCGCAGTTGCGCCTCGCGCCGCAGGCTGCTGGTCCCCACGCGGGAACCTGCCGGAAGCGCCCGCAGAGAGCTGTAGCGGTTCGACACCAGCACGTCGCTGACGTCGTCGCGCTTCATCACGGCCGCCAGCTCGAAGCCGGCGGGCAGGTCGGCGGGAAGGTCCTTCAGGCTGTGCACGGCCAGGTGGACGCGCCCCGCGGATAGCCCCTCCTCGATCTCCTTGGTGAACATTCCCTTGGTGCCGACTTTGGAGAGCGCGACTTCGGCTACGCGGTCGCCGGTGGTTTGGATGACTTCGATCTCCACCGCGTGCCCGCGTTCGCGCAGGAGCTCGGCGACGTAGTTGGCCTGCCACAGCGCCAGTTGCGAGCCGCGAGTGCCGATGCGTAGCAGCGCCATGGGCGGTCAGGAACCCGCCTTCTTGTCGTCGCCCAAGTTGAACAGCCGGCGGATGACCTCGATGACGGTGGTGCCTTCCGGCTGTCCCGCCGTGGTCTTCAGCGTTGTGATGGGAGTGTGCAGGATCTTGTTGACGATGCCGTGGGAGAGCGCTTCGACGGCCTGCTCCTGCTCCGGGGTGAGCCGGCCCAGGCGTCCGCGCACGCGTTCGATCTCCGCCTGGCGAATGGTCTCGAGCTGCCCCTGCAGCGAGACGATGGTCGGAACGACGCTCTGCGCCTCCAGGCGCGCCAGGAAGCGCTCCACTTCCTGCGTCACGATGGTTTCGGCGCGCTCCGCCTCGCGGCGCCGGTCGGCCACGTGTCCGGCCACGACGGCTTGCAGGTCGTCAATGTCGTACACGAAGATGCCATCCAACTTGTTCATCTCCGGGTCCACATCGCGGGGCACCGCGATGTCGATGAAGAACATGGGGCGGTTCTTGCGGCGCTGGAGGAAGAGCTCGCCATGCTCCCGCCGGAACAGCGCGTGGGGCGCGCCGGTGGAGGTGAGGACGATGTCGGCGCGGTCGCAGGTGTCGTAGAGCTGCTCGAAGAGGATGGCTTGGCCGCCGAAGCGGTCGGCCAGCGCCACCGCGCGCTCGTGCGTGCGATTCGCGACGAAGATGGAGCTCGCGCCCTGCGCCATCAGGTGGCGCGCCGCCAGCTCGCTCATCTTGCCCGCGCCCACCAGGTAAACGGTCTTCCCTTCGAGCGTCCCGAAAATCTTCTTGGCCAGGTCCACGGCTGCCGAAGCCACGGACACCGCCGAGCTGCCCACCGTCGTCTCCGTGCGCACGCGCTTGGCCACGGCGAAGGCGCGGGTGAGGAGCGCGTCCAGATGCGAGCGCACCGCGCCCACCGCGCGCGCCGTGGCGTAAGCCTCCTTCACCTGCCCCAGGATCTGTGGCTCGCCCACCACCATGGAATCCAGGCTCGAGGCCACCCGGAACAGATGCCGCACCGCTTCCTTCTCGCGGTGTTCGTACAGATGGGACTCGTAGGGCGTAATGTCGGTGGCGAAATATTCCCGCAGGAAGCCGCGCAAATCCGCCGCGCCGTTGGCGGAGGCCACCAGGATCTCCACCCGGTTGCAGGTGGAGAGGACCAAACCCTCGTCGATGCCCGGATGCTGCGCCAGGCGGCGCGTGGCTTCCGCCAGGCGCGACTCGGGGATGGCGAGCCGCTCGCGCACTTCGACCGGCGCCGTCTTGTGATTCACGCCCAGGAGAAGGAAGGTCATGGTCCCAAGAACCTGTGGACGCCGCTGAAATAATTGGCGGCCCAAGCACCCAACGCCGCCAGAAATGCAAAGGTTGCAAGGAACGCGGCGCGCCGTCCGCGCCAGCCCGCGTTCCACCGGGTATAGACCAGCACCAGGTACACCACCCACATCAGCAGGGAGAGCACGATCTTGGGATCGCGGAGGTAGGCGGCGCCGAACTGCTCCTGCGCGATCACCGATCCGGCCAGCAGTCCCAGGGTCATGAAGGGAAAGCCGAAGAGCAGGGCGCGATAGCCCATTTCGTCCAGCACTTCGAGCGCGGGCAGGCGTGACATCAGGCCGTCGGCCTGCTTGGCCTTGATGCTGCGCTCCTGCAGCAGGTAAAGCAGGCTGGCGGCGAAGCTTAGGAACAGCGCCGCGTAGCCGGTGAAGATGAGGGCGACGTGGGTGGCGATCCAGCTGCTACGCAGGGCGGTCGAGGTAAACTGCGGCGGCGACTGTCCCATGGCGGCGGCGAAAGTTAGCAGGAAGGCCAGGGGAAACATGAAGATGCCCGGAGAGAGCGTCTGGTAGCGTCCGTACATCCCCAGGAAAAGCAGCAGGATAAGGAAGGCGAAGACCGACTCTGACTGGTGGATGGTGGTCGGCGCCAGTTGCCCGGTGGCCGCCACCGCCTCAGCCAAGGAAACGAAGTGGAACACCACTCCCGTGCCCATGGCGGGCAGGATGATCCGCGCCATACGCTTCCCCCGGCCGCCGAGCGCGGCGAGGGCGTACACCAAGCCCAGGCCGTAAAACACCAGAGCCACTCTTAACCAAAGCAGGGACATGGGTTGAATGCTCGATTATACAAAGCAGGGGGTGCGCCGCCCTATTCGAGGCCCAGAGGCACGAGCAGCTCCTCGATGTCGGCTGCCTCGATCCTCAGGTGACGGCCCTCTTCCCTGAGCTTCTCGATCTGGTCGAAGCCGCGGAACAGGCGCATCTTGGCGGCGCCGTACTGCTCGGTTTCGCTGAGCTGGCGGCCGTGCGCCGCCGCCCAGGCCGCCAGGGCTCCTGCTTTCAGAAAGATGCTCACCGCAAACATGGTCTTGCGGTCGGGAGTGACGTCAAAAATGAATTCGGTCGCCGGGGCCTCCGCCGCGTCCGGCAGGGCGGGACGATTCCCCACGAAGTAGTACTGATAGACGTATCCCGTCTCCCCGGTGTACGTCTTCATGCGTCGGACGGGCATGGCCTAGTATCCCCGGGTCTTGTCTACCACGCCGCGCAGCGGCTGGCCGGCGAGGTAGCGCCGCAGGTTGTCGGCGAGCAGCTCGTAGTGCCGCTCCCAGAGCCGCTCGGTGACCGCCGCGGTGTGCGGAGTGATGAGGAGGTTCTCCAGCCGCCACAGCGGCGACTTCGCCGGCAGCGGCTCGGTGGCGAAGACGTCGAGCGCCGCTCCCGCAATCGTATGCTTCTGGAGCGCCGCCGCCAACGCTGCCTCGTCCACCAGCGCGCCCCGGCTGACGTTAATGAGGAACGCGTCCGGCTTCATCCGCGCCAGCCGCTCGGCGTTCATCAGGCCGCGCGACTTTTCGGTGAGCGGCGCCGCCAGAACCACGTAGTCGGCTTCCCCGAGGACTTGGGCCAACTGCTCCGGCCCATAGACCTCATCCGCGCCTCCAGTCCCCTTCTCCGGATGCTCACGCACGGCGAGGACTTTCATCCCAAGGGCGCGAGCCAGCCGCACCAGTTCGCCTCCGATATTCCCCAAGCCGACCACGCCTAAGGTCGCGCCTGCCACCTCGCGCGGGCGCGGCCGATCTTCCCACATCGCCGCCTGGCCCCACACTCCGCGCTGCTGCAGCTTGACCGCCGAGGGGAGGCGCTTGGCCAGCGCCAGGATCAGCGCCAGCGCGTGCTCGGCCACCACTGGCCCGTGGACTTGGGTGGAGTTGGTCAGCACGATCTCGCCTGCCACCAGCTCCGGCGAGAGCAACTGGTGGACGGCGGCAGCGGTCGAGTGCACCCAGCGCAGTTTCTTCGCCGCGGCCACCTGCTCCGCCCGCAGCGACCAGCCCACAAAGACCTCGGCGTCGCGGATCTCTTCGGTCAGGCTCTTGTAGTCCGGCAGGTGCGCGATCTGAAGCTGGGGGAAATCTTTCCGCAGTCGCTCACTGAACCACGCCGGCGCGGTCCACAGCTCGAAGGCGTGGCGGACGCAGATGACAAGCTTGAAGGCGCGGCTCACGAGGATCGCGGGGCCGCCAGCGGGACGCGCAGGTCGCGCCCGGTCATCTCCGCCGGCTGGGCGGCTCCCAACATGCCGAGGATGGTGGGTGAGATGTCTTGCAGCGCGCCGTCCGGGCGCAGGCTGAAGCGCGCGGCGTCCTCCGTCACCAGGATGAAGGGTACGGGATTGGTGGTGTGCGCGGTGTGCGGCCCGCCGGTGGCGGGATCGATCATCAGCTCGGCGTTGCCGTGGTCGGCGGTCACCAGCATGGCGCCGCCCGCGCGGCGGATTGCGTCGTGGATGCGGCCCAGGCAGGCGTCCACCGTCGCTACCGCCTTCACGGTCGGCTCGATCTTCCCCGAGTGGCCCACCATGTCGGCGTTGGCAAAGTTCACGATGACCACGTCGAACGTCCCGCCCTCGGCCGCCTTCACCACTTCGTCCGCGATGCCCGCCGCGCTCATTTCCGGCTGCAGGTCGTAGGTGACCACCTTGGGCGAGGGCACCAGCACGCGCTCCTCCCCGGGAAAGGGCTGCTCCACGCCCCCGTTGAAGAAGTAGGTGACGTGCGCGTATTTCTCTGTCTCCGCCACGCGCAGGTTGCGCAGCCCCAGGTTGCCCATCACATTGGCCAGGATGTTTTCCAGCGGCTCGGGCGGGATCACGACTGGGAGCGTGAACTTTTTGTCATAGCGCGTCATGCAGACGTACTTCAGGTTCTTGGGCACGCGGCTATGGGGAATCTCGGCGTCCAGGCCGGCGGCATCGGGGAGGTCGTTCCCATGCTCGGCGGCGAGGCCGCTGTTGCGGGCCAGGGCGCGCGTGATCTGCCGCGCGCGGTCGGAGCGGAAGTTGAAGCAGAGGCAGGCGTCCTCGTCGCGGATGCGCCCCAGCGCCTCGCCGCGATTGTCGGTGACTACGAACGGCACGATGAACTCGTCGGTCACGCCGCGGTTGTAGGACTCCTTCACGCCCTGCACCGGATCCACGAACGCGCCGCCTTCACCGTTGCCCTCGACCATCGCCGCGAACGCCTTGGCGATGCGGGGCCAGCGCCGGTCGCGGTCCATGGCATAGTAGCGGCCGTTGACGGTGGCGATCTTTCCCGTGCCGAACTCGCGCATCTTCTGTTGTAGTTGCTCGATGTAGCCGGCGCCGTTGGTGGACAGGGTGTCGCGCCCGTCCATGAAGCAGTGCACGAAGACGCGCTCCACGCCGTCCTGCTTGGCCATGCGCAGCAGGGCGTAGAGATGATTCTGGTGAGAGTGCACGCCGCCGTCTGAGAGCAGGCCAAACAGGTGCAACCGCCGCCCGCCGGAGCGCGCATGCTTGATGACGTCGAGCAAGGTCGGGTCGGAGAAGAAATCGCCGTTCGCGATCATGCCGTCGATGCGGGTGATATCCATGTACACGACGCGTCCGGCGCCAATGTTCAGGTGGCCGACCTCGCTATTGCCCATCTGCCCGTCGGCCAGCCCGACGTAGCGCCCGCTGGTGTGAATGAGCGTGTTGGGAAATTCTTTCAGCAGGCGGTCGTAGTTGGGCTTGCGCGCCAGCGAGATGGCATTGGCCTTCGACGGCGGAGCGTAGCCCCAGCCGTCGAGGATGACGAGGACAAGAGGTTTTGGTCGGGCCATGAGTCCTTACCGCAGATCTCCGTGGTAGTTCAGCGCCTTCAATCCGGGGAAGCGGGCCGCCTTGCCTAGCTCTTCCTCGATGCGCAGCAACTGGTTGTACTTGGCGATTCGGTCGGTACGCGAGGCGGAGCCGGTCTTGATCTGGCCGGCGCTGGTGCCCACGGCCAGGTCGGCGATGAAGGTGTCTTCCGTCTCGCCCGAGCGGTGGGAGATGATGGCGGTGTACTTGTTGCTTCGCGCCAGCTCGATGGCGTCCAGTGTCTCGCTGACCGTCCCGATCTGGTTGAGCTTCACCAGGATGGAGTTGGCGACCTTCTTCTCGATGCCACGCTTCAGGATCGCCGGGTTGGTGACGAAGATGTCGTCCCCGACCAGTTGGATCTTGCCGCCCAGCTCCCGGGTCAGTGCCTGCCAGCCGTCCCAATCTTTCTCGCCCAGGCCGTCCTCGAGCGAGACGATGGGGTACTGCCGCACCCACTCCGACCAGAAGCGGATCATCTCCTCGGAACTCTTCGCCGACTTGTCCGACTTCTTGAAGACGTACTTGCCGTCCTTAAAGAACTCACTGGCCGCCGGATCGAGCGCGATGGCCACCTGCGCGCCCGGCTTGTAGCCCGCCTGCTGCACCGCCTCCAGGATGACCTCGATGGCCTCGACGTTTGACCTGAGCGAGGGCGCGAAGCCGCCTTCGTCGCCCACCGCGGTGTTGTAGCCACGCTTCTTCAGGACGCCTTTGAGCGTGTGGAAGATCTCCGCGACCCAGCGCAGCGCCTCGGCAAAAGAAGTGGCGCCGACCGGCATGGCCATGAACTCCTGGAAGTCCACGTTGTTATCGGCGTGCGCGCCGCCGTTCAGGATGTTCATCATGGGAACGGGCAGCAGGTTCGCCTCCGGCCCGCCCAGGTGGCGATAGAGCGGGAGCCCGGCGGCGGCGGCCGTGGCTCGCGACGCCGCCATCGAAACCGCCAGGATGGCGTTCGCGCCCAGTCTGCCCTTGTTCTCCGTGCCGTCCAGCTCGATCATGCGCCGGTCGAGCGCGCGCTGGTCGGCGGCGTCCACGCCGGCGAGAGCGGGAGCAATCACGCTGCGGATATTGCCGACCGCCTTCTGCACGCCCTTGCCCTGATAGCGTTTGGGATCGCCGTCGCGTAGCTCGACCGCCTCGTGCTCGCCGGTGGAAGCGCCGCTGGGGACGGCTGCGCGTCCCACGGCACCGCCCGCAAGCTGGACGTCGGCTTCCACGGTGGGATTGCCGCGCGAATCCAGAATCTCGCGCGCGCGAATGGCGGCAATGGCGGTGGCGCTCACGGCGGTCCTCCTTGGGCGGGGCCGATTATAAGCCACGTACCGGCGCCCCAATCCCCGGTTTACATCCCTGGCGCATCACCGTGGGCTCAGCACTCTCCCGTGGAATCTGGAGCCTATCCCGCGTTAACCCTTCTCCCGTACCTCGGCTGGTTCCCCCCTTACTTAGGCTATTGTCCCTGTTTTCTAGGTGTTTTACAGTCAGGTAGGAGGTCAATCATGAAGAAGTTCTTTGCCGCATGCGTTCTGGCCGCACTGTTCGCCGGCGCGCTGCTGGCCCAGGAGTCGTTGTCGCTGCCGTCAGGTACCGCCGTGCACATGAAGCTGGAGACTCCCATCTCCACTCAGACCAACAAAGTCGGCGACACCTTCGCCGGCCGGGTGACGGAGCCGGTGATGCTGAACGGCAAAACCGTCATCCCGGCAGGAGCGGCCATCCAGGGGCAGATCGTGAAGCTCACGCAGCCGCGCCGCGTCAAGGGCAAGCCCACCATCGAGCTGCGGCCCGATTCCATCACCATGCCCAACGGCGAGAAGTATGAGTTCCACGCCACGGTGGTGGATACCGACGCTTCCACCAAGACCTCCGTGAATGACGAGGGGCAGATCAAAGGCAAGGGGCGCGACGGAAAAGACATGCGCAACATCGCCATCGGCACCGGCGCCGGGTTGGGCGTGGGAGCCGTCGCCGCTGGAGGCAAAGGCGCCGTGATCGGGGCGACCATCGGCGCGGGCGTGACCGTGGCCCACTGGCTCTCCAAGCACAAGTCGGCGGAGCTGCCCGCGGGCAGCGAGATCGTCATGGAGCTGAATCGCCCGATGAGTATGAGCTCCAGTAGTTCCGGGAAATAGCGGCAGCGTAGAGCGGCGGCGCGAAAGAGCCCCTCCCCCTTGGGTCAGGATCGCGCCGCCAGCTCCGCTTCGCTGAGCACCTGCAGCTCGATGCAGCCCTCGATGGGCAAGGAGTCGGTGGGTAGTCCGCCCTTCCACGTGCTGAAGCAGAGGCGCAGGTTGTCTCCCGCGGCCGCCTGCAGTTGAGTCAGCGGCACCTTCAATTCCAGGACCTTTCTCAGGCGGACTTCCAGCCCTCCCGGCTGCGCGTCGCTGGCCAGTTCGCCCTCTCCGTCCTGCCGTTCCAGCTTCCATGCCGCGACTGCGCCGCTGGAGATGCTGACATCCAGGCGCAGCCGGCAGTGTGCCTCGGGAGCGCCCGGCTGCACGGTCTCCAGGTTAAGAACCAGATCCAGGTCGGCTTCGCGGCTGCCGCGCGCAAAGTCCAGCCGCGCATAGACGTTCTGCTCGTCGATGCCGGCATACGCCGCGTCCAGCAGGAAGCGCCGGCCATGCATGGCGGAGCTGCGCCGGTCGGCGGTGTAGATGGCGGCTCCCATCCAGTCGAAGTAGCCCAGCAGATCGCCATCGATGCGGGGATGGATGTAGGCGGTCTGGGGCACGAAGTAAGGCCGCGACACGCCCGTGAGGATGGGCTGGGCCAGGGAGTCCGGCGGAGCCTCGCCCAGTGCCTGATAGACGTTGGAAAGGTGCTTGCGGTAGAGCTCGTCGAAGTCGCGGTCGTTGGCGGAGTGGTGCTCGGGACCGTACCACCAGTTCCAGTCGCTGCCCTCGGCGATCAGTAACTCCTCGAAGGCCAAGACGCGTTGCCGTTCCGGCGCGGCGGGAGCGACTTCGGCATAGACATTGCGAGCGGCGGAAAGGTAGTCCCAGGCGTGGTTGTCCTCCGGCGAGCCGATCCACACGTTGAAGTTAGCGTTGATCCAGGAGCCCGGCGTCAGCGAGGCCAGCTTGCCGAAGTCCTGGTGGCGCGCGATGGCCTCGGAGACCGTCACCGCCTCCAGGTCCGGGGCTTTCTGGATGGCGTCATACACGCGCCGCAGGAACTCCCGCCCCGAGCGCGGGTAGTACTCCCAGGCATTCTCGCCGTCGAGGATGATGGAAACCACCGCGTCTTTCCCTGCCCGGAGAACCGGCTGCGCCGAATCCCTGATTTTTTGGATGAAGTCCGCTGCTGCCTGGGCCGCGGGCATCCCGGCATACACAAACCCGATCAGGTCGGAGAGCGTGTGGTCGCGGAAGAGCATGTGGACCGCGGCCGACTCCTTCTCGTAACGATAGATGGTGTAGAGCCGCTCCGCGCCGCCGCCGGCCAGGCGTCCAGCGTCATCGCGCCGGATGGAGGAGCCGAGCGAGCGGCTGAGCACGCCTTCGTCGGTGGCGACCCAGTTGAAGCCCAGGCGGTAAGCTATGGCCAGCACCTCGTCCGAGACGCTGCCCTCGGACGGCCAGATGCCTCGCGGACGCATCCCGAAGACGCGCTCGTGCAATGCCAGCCCGCGGCGCAGTTGCTCCTCCGCGTCTTCGGGATGCTGGAAGCGCTCCTGGGGCAGCGGCAGCCCGGGCGAGGAGACGCGGCCCAGGTCCGTGTCGCACAGCAGGGGAAGAATGGGGTGGTAGAAGGGCGAAGCTGAGATCTCGATGCCGCCGCGCTGGGCCGCGGCCTGGTACGCCGGCAGCACCTGGGCCAGGAACTCCCGCTGCTTGCGGATCAGCATTTGCTGGTCCGACTCCGAATACCCTCTCCCTTTGCGGATCAGGGCGGCAAGCTCCGGGTCATCGAGGAAGAACTCATCGCACCAGGCGAGCTGCGAGAGCACTTGCAGGTCGGCGAAATCCTGCGCCTGGAATTGCTTCGCCGCCCGCTCCAGGTCGCGGTCCTGCGGGGGAAATTTCTCCCACAGCTCCTGGTAGCGGGGATAGCGCCCGATCATGTTCGTCTGGTTCGCCTGAAACAGATACTGCAGGGCGAACTGCCGCTCCTCGGCGGTGAGGTCGCGCGCCGGCTTGGCGGCGACGTCGAGGAAGGGATCGCGCGCGGTGCCGGCCACGTAGTCCTCGATCTGCGCGATCAGCGAGGGCACCAGGTTGAAGGTCTGGTGGATCTGCGGGAATTCCTCCAGCAGCTGGACCATGCCGTAGTAGTCCTTGAGGGCATGCAGGCGCACCCAGGGCAGGCGATACTCGCCGCTGACCAGGTCCTTGTAATAGGGCTGGTGCATGTGCCAGAGAAAGACGATGCGCAGCTTGGGCATCTAGGCAGCGAACTCCAGGAGGGCAGGAATGCCGGCCCCGCGGCCGCCGCAGGGACATGCTAGACTCGAAGCGGAATCGCCCGTGCGCATCCTCACCCGATACATCCTGCGCGAAGTGCTCTCCTGGGCCGCCATCGGGGTCACGCTGTTCACCTTCGTGTTCTTCATGCCCACCGTGGGGCGCATCCTGGAGGTAGCGGTGCGCAACAGCGCCCCGCTCCTCAGCCTGGCCCAGCTCATCCTGCTCGCCCTGCCCGGATTCCTGGTGTGGACCATCCCCATGGGCGTCCTGGTGGGGATCCTGATCGCGCTCAGCCGGCTGGCGGCGGACAGCGAGGTCACCGCCTTGCGCGCCAGCGGCATCGGGGCCGGGTTGTTCCTGCGGGTGATTGCCATAATCGCAGTGGCGGCCTGGGTCCTGGCTCTGGTGAACACCCTGTGGATCGCGCCTCGCTCCGCCGCCGCCTTCGCCGGGCTCCAGGACCAGCTCAAGAGCACCCAGGCTCCCTTCGAGGTCCAGCCCCGCGTCTTCTACGAAGACTTCAAGAACTACGTGCTCTACGTGCAGGACACCGAAGTGGCGTCGGGTGCGGTGGTATGGAAGCGCGTCTTTCTCGCCGATCTCAACGCGCCCTCGGCGCCGAAGCTCACGCTAGCCGAGGAGGGCGTGGTTGTCAACGAATCCCCCACCACCCTGCGCCTGGAGCTGGCCAACGGCTGGCAGCACGAAGTGGACCCGCGCTCGCCGGCGCAGTACGCGATCTCCAAACTGGGCAAGTCCACGCTGCACATCGACCGGCCGGAGAGCGCGACGCGGGCCCCGGGCTCGCTTTCCTACAAAGAAATGTCCAACCGCCAGCTGCTGGACCGCGCGCGCACCGGAACGGCGGCCCAGGCCAACTGGTCCTGGGTGGAATTGAACCGCCGCCTGGCCCTGCCCACCTCCTGCCTGGTGCTGGCGCTGGTCGGCATCCCCCTGGGTCTCTCGGCGCACAAGGGCGGCAAGTCCACCGGCTTTGTCCTCACCTTCCTTCTGGTGTTTGTGTACTACTTCCTCTGGCTCACCGGCGTGTCGCTCGGCCGCCAGGGCCAGCTCGCGCCTGGCATAAGCATGTGGATGGCAAACGTCATCTTCCTGGCGGGCGGGCTGCTGCTCTACCGGCGCGTCAACCGCATGCCCATCGAGCTCGGGTCCTTCCGCGAGGCTGTCACCTGGATGCGGCAACACGTCTTGCACCGCGCGGAGAAGGCCGGAGGCTTCGAGCGCGTGGCTTCCCCCCGCCGGGTGTTCGGCGCCGGCTTCCCGCAGATCCTCGACGAGTACGTCCTGCGCGACTTTGCCGTCTATTTCGGATTGGTTCTTTCCACCTTCGTCCTGCTGACCCTGGTGTTCACCTTCTTCGAACTTCTGGGCGACATCATCCGC
>DASYVL010000093.1 GCA_035937135.1 Terriglobales bacterium | reverse complement strand
GGAGGCCTACCTGAACTCCAGCGACCCGGTGGCGGAGCGCGTGGCGCACATCTTCGAGGTCTATCAGCAGGCGCTGCGCAAAGCCAACGCGCTCGACTTCGACGACCTGCTGCTGGAGGCGGTGCGCCTGCTGCGCTCGAGCGGGGAGACACGCCAGCGCTACCAGCAGCGCTTCGAGCACCTGCTGGTGGATGAATACCAGGACACCAATCGCCCGCAGTACGAGCTGATGCTGCTGCTGGCCGGCGAGCGCCACAACCTGTGCGTGGTCGGCGACGAGGACCAGTCCATCTACTCCTGGCGGGGCGCGGACATCCGCAACATCCTGGAGTTCGAGAAGGATTTCCCGGAGGCCAAGGTCATCCGCCTGGAGCAGAACTACCGCTCGACGGAGAACATCCTGCAGGCGGCCTCGGCGGTGGTAGCGAACAACGTCCGGCGCAAGGGCAAGCGGCTGTGGACGGCGCGGCAGGGCGGCGCCAAGCTGGGTTACTACGAGGCCCCAGACGGCGAGAACGAAGCGCTGTTCATCGCCGATTGCATCGCGCGCGCCCAGCGCCAGGCAGGGGAGCAGGGCGAAGACGGGCTGCGCGCGGCCGTCCTCTACCGCACCAATTTCCAGTCGCGGCTCTTCGAAGAGGCCATGCGGCGCTACCAGCTCAAGTATCACGTGGTGGGCGGCTTCTCCTTCTACGAGCGCGCCGAGGTGAAGGACCTGCTCTCCTACCTCAAACTCTTGCAGAATCCGGAGGACTCGGTGGCCCTGCTGCGGGTGGTCAACACCCCGACGCGCGGCATCGGGAAGAGCACGCAGGAGACGCTGGAGCGGCTGGCGCTCGAGACCGGCCTCTCGCTGTGGTCGGCGACCGGCGAGGCAGTGGAGAAGAAGCTGGTGCCGACGCGGGCGGTGACGTCGCTGCGCGGATTCCGCGAGCTGATCGAGGACGCGCGCGCCATGCTCGAGGGGACTTTTGCGGAAAAGCTAACCACAGAGGGCGCCGCGGGGATCGAACAGGAAGACTTCGAGAAACGAGAAACGAGCAACGAGAAACCTGCGCCCGCTGACGATGACACTCCCGAAGCCTTCCGCAAGCCCGGCGGGCCGGCGACCATTCCAGAAATCCTGAAGTTCCTCATCGACCGCACCGGTTACATCAAGCTGCTGGAGGAGGAAGGCTCGCCGGAGGCCTACTCGCGCATCGACAACCTGCGCGAGCTGGTGAACGCGGCCATGGACGCGCGCGACCGCGGCGAGTCGCTGGCCGACTTTCTGGACCACGCGGCGCTGGTGGCGGAGACCGACGACTTCGACCAGCGCGCCCAGATCTCGCTCATGACCCTGCACGCCGCCAAGGGCCTGGAGTTCCCCATGGTCTTCCTGGTGGGCCTGGAGGAGGGCCTGTTCCCGCACTCGCGCACGCTGATGAATCCCGAAGAACTCGAAGAGGAGCGGCGGCTGTGCTACGTGGGCATGACGCGGGCCATGAACCAACTGGTGCTCACCCGCGCCCGCTACCGGCGGCGCTACGCCAGCGAGATGCCGGAGGTGAGCGAGGCCTCGCGCTTCCTGGAAGAGATCCCGCCGGCGTTGCTCGAAGACCTGGGAGTGCCTACACAAGCGAAAAGCGCACAGCCGAGGACGGCTGTGCGCTCCTCGGCAGTGCCTTCCGATTTCAACTATGAGGACGAAGACCAGCGCCCCGACCCACGTGGCGCGGCCGCCCTCGGCCGCGGGGGTAAGGGGAGAGGCGCTTACTCCGGGCCCACCTACAACTCCATCGAGAACATCGCGGACTTCTTTGCCTCCAGAGGAAAGTTGAGGCGTTCTGCGGGCGTGAGCGAAGCGGGAGCCCGCAGCCGAAATCCCGAGCGGAGCGAGGGAACTCGAACCGGCTTTCGCCCGGGACAGAAGGTCCGGCACCCCAAGTACGGCGAGGGGACGGTGTACAAACGCGAGGGAGAGGGCGACGACGCCAAGATTACGGTACAATTCCTGCGCTTCGGACTGAAGAAGCTGGTAGAGAAATACGCGCAGTTAGAAAGGGTCTGACCGGACTTATGGCAAATACATCGAAGTTGAGCAGGGAAGAGCGCAAGAAGTTGAAGCGGGCGGCGCGCAAGAAGGCCGCGCCCAAGAAGCCGCGGGATTACGCGCGCGGCTCGAAGAAGAGCAAGGTCAAGAAGATGGTGCGCGGCGCATCGAAGCGGGCGTAAGAGGAGCGAGGCGCCCGCTCAGGATGACAACTCACTAAGGAGCCACGGACCTGGCCAACCAACTGTTTGCCAAGAAGTCCATCGACAAGCTGATTGCCGAGTCGGAAGAGCCCGAGCGGCGGCTGAGAAAGACGCTGGGGCCCTGGTCGCTGACCGCCCTGGGCATCGGCGCGGTGATTGGCTCCGGCATCTTCACCGTCATCGGCACGGCCATCGCGGGGCAGAAGTTCCAGGCGGAGAGCGTGCTGCACGCGCCCCTGCTCGAATACCTCATCTACCACTCGCCCACCTTCGGGCGGCCGGGCGCGGGGCCGGCCATCGCGCTTTCGTTCCTCCTGGTGGCGGTGGCCTGCTTCTTCGCCGCGCTCTGCTACGCCGAGCTAGCTTCGATGATCCCCATCGCCGGTTCGGCCTACACCTACACCTACGCCACCATGGGCGAGTTGATCGCCTGGATCATCGGCTGGGACCTGATCCTGGAATACGCCGTCTCGAACATGGCGGTGAGCGTCGGGTTCTCCGAGCATCTGGTCAACTTGCTGGACTTCCTTGGCATCCACCTGCCCAACGCATGGATGTTCCCCGCCTATCTGCCGTCGGGATCTTCGCTGTTCGGGACGGGCTGGCACTTCGGCTTCAACGTTCCGGCGTTCCTGGTGGTGATGTTGCTCACCATCATCCTGGTGCGCGGCATCCGCGAGTCGGCGCGGACCAACAACGTGATGGTGATCCTGAAGATCGTAGCCATCCTGGTGTTCGTGAGCTTCACCGCGCACCTGATCGACCCGTCGCACTACAAGCCGTTCATGCCCAACGGATGGGGCGGGGTGCTGACCGGCGGCGCCATCATCTTCTTCACCTACATCGGCTTCGATTCGGTCTCCACCGCCGCCGAGGAGGCCAAGAACCCGCAGCGTGACGTTCCCATCGGCATCATCGCCACGCTAGTGGTCTGCACCGTGCTCTACGTGGCCGTGGTGTTGGTGTACTGCGGCGTGGAAATGTGGAACAGCGAGACCACCAACAGCGCCGCCCCGGTGGTGAACCTGCTGCGCAAGCTAGACAAGCCCTGGGTACGCATCATCGTGCTCTCCGGGGCCATGCTGGGCATGATCTCGTCGCTGCTGGTCTTCCAGTTGGGGCAGGCGCGAGTGTGGTTCGCCATGTCGCGCGATGGGTTGCTGCCGCGCCTCTTCAGCCACGTGCACCCCAAGTTCCGTACGCCCGACACCGCCACCTGGATCGCCGGCTTCGTGGTCGGCATCCCGGCGGGGCTGTTCGACATCGGGACCTTTGCCGACCTCTCCAACATCGGGACGCTGTTCGCTTTTGTGCTGGTAGCGATCGGGGTGCTCATCCTGCGCTACCGCGAGCCCAACCGGAAGCGCGGCTTCCGCGCGCCCGGCGGACCCATCGCGCCCATCCTCACCATCCTCACCTGCCTGCTGCTGATGGCCGGACTGCCCATCATGAACTGGATGCGCTTCTTCGGATGGCTCGCCATCGGGCTGGTGATCTATGTCCTCTATAGCCGGCGGCACAGCGAGTTCGCGAAAAGCAGTAGCTCGTAGGCAGAAACCAGTGGCCGGCCAGACCCAACGACCTTCCACGGACCTCGACGTCGGGCGGCTCACGCCCAGCGCCTTCATCCTCGCGCTGCCCAAGGCGGAGCTGCACCTGCATCTGGAGGGCGCGGTCGAGCCGGATACGCTGGTGGAGCTGAGCCGCCGCCATGACGCCAAGCCGCTCGACCGGGCGCAGGTCGAGCAGCTCTACCGATACTCCGACTTGCGCGGCTTCCTCATGGCTTTCAAGGCGGTCACCGAGCGCCTGCAGACGGCGGACGACTACGAGCTCATCACCTATCGCTTGATGGAGCGGCTGCGCGCGGAGAACGCGCTGCACGCCGAGGTGTACGTCTCGGTCGGCGTGTGCCTGTGGCGCGGGCAGGATTTTGCGGCGCTGTTCGAGGGCATGGAACGCGGGCGGAAGCGCGGTGAGCGCGAGTTCGGCGTGTCTCTGCTGTGGCTGTTCGATGCGGTGCGCCAGTTCGGGCCGGAGGCGGCGCAGAGGGTAGCCGAGCAGGCGGTGGCGGCGCGCCAGCGCGGCTGCGCCTCGGTCATCGGTTTTGGAATTGGCGGCGACGAGGCCGCCGCTGCGCCGGAGATGTTCCGCCAGGTCTATGCCTACGCCGCCGGGCATGGCCTGCGGCGCACGGCGCACGCGGGGGAGAGCGCCGGGCCGGCTTCAATCCTGGGCGCGCTCGACGCGCTGGGCGCCGAGCGCATCGGCCACGGGCTCACCGCCTGGCACGATCAGGAATTAATGGCGCGGCTGGTGGAGGAGCAGATTCCCGTCGAGGTGTGCGTCACCAGCAACCTGCGAACCGGCTGCTGCAAGTCGCTGGAGCAGCATCCGCTGCGGCGATATTTCGACCGAGGCCTCAAGGTCGTGCTCGCCTCCGACGACCCGGCCATGTTCGGGACGTCGCTCGCGCGCGAGTATCAGCTGGCGCAGGAAGCCTTCGGCTTCACCCAAGCGGAGCTCGAGCGCCTGGCGCGCAACTCGTTCGAAGCCTCCTTCCTTCCTGCGGAGAAGAGGAGCCAGTTCCTCAAACGCTTTCCCGCGGAGGCGCGAGCATGAGGCGCGGGCACGGCGTTCCGGTTGCGCTGCTGCTGGCGCTGCTGGCGACTGTGTCCCCGGCGCAGGTCAAACAGAAACCCAAGCCCAAGTACCTGATCTTCACCAACGTCACAGTCATAGACGTGCGCGGCGGCACCAACCAACCGGGGGTGACTGTGGTCATTCGCGACCAGCGCATCACCGCCATCGCCAAACAGGCGATCATCCAGATCGACCGCAACGTGCAGGTGGTCAACGCCACCGGGAAGTACCTGCTCGCGGGCCAGTGGGATATGCAGGCGGGCACTCTGGCAGGGCTGAGGACCGCGGAGGTCGGCCAGGGCGCCGACCTGATCCTGCTGGACGCCTATCCGCTCCATGACCTCCGCGACACGCGAAAAGTGTGGGCAGCGGTCGTCAAGGGGAAGTTTTTGGACCGGCCCGCGCTGGACAAGATGCTGGCCGAGATAGAGGCGGCGGCGAAAGGCGAAGCGAAGCACCCCTGACGGGCGGCGCACAGCCGGGGACGGCTGTGCCACACGGTCCCTACTTGATTTGCACCAGGGGAGCGGCGCCGGCGCCGACCGGCGGGGCCTTGTGCTGCGGGGCGCGGAAGAAGTCCAGGTACGACACCTGGTGGACGCAGGCCACGGTGCATTGCGGCGCGCAATATTTTTCCGTCAAATATTCGCGGCGGATGTCAGCCAGCGAGTACTCCTCCAGCGGCTTCGCCGGGTAGCCGCGCTGCTGCGAGCAGTAGTGCACCAGGCCGTCCTCGCAGATGTAGAGGTAGCGCGCGCCGGCGCGGCAACGCCACTGGTTGGTCTGGCCCAGGGCCAGGTTCTCCTGGAAGTGATTGACGCGGGCGTAGCTGGCCTTGCCCATCTTGCGGATCTTTACGAAGATCTCGCGCTCCACCTCGCCCAGCGGCTCCAGCTGCCCGTCGTGGTCGTGGATGATGCCCACGGTCGAGGTCAGGCCCAGCTCCAGGGCGCGGTTCGCCACCACCAGCGCGTCCTGCGGGTTGTGGATGCCGCCGCCCACCACCGAGTTGATGTTCACGTGGAACTCGGCATACTCGGCCAAAAGCTCCAGCTTCTTGTCCAGCACCTTCAGGCTCTTCTTGGAGACCTCGTCGGGCATCACATTGTCGATGGAGATCTGCAGATGCTGCAGCCCGGCGCGGTTCAGGCCCTCGATGCGCTCCTGGGTCAGCAGGTAGCCGTTGGTGATCAGGCCGCAGATGGAGCCCAGCTTGCGGATGCGCGCCAGGATCTGGTCGAGCTCCGGGTGCAGCAGGGGCTCGCCGCCCGAGACGCAGATGATGCTGGTGCGCAACTCCGCCAGCTTGTCGAGCCGGCGGTAGACGGTCTCCAGCGGCACCGGCTTGGAGTGGTCGTCGTACTCGTTGCAGTAGGCGCAGGAGAGGTTGCAGCGCCGGATGGGGATGATGTGCGCCAGGACGGGATGGTCGCGCGACAGCAGGCCATGGAAGATCATCGCCCACTCGCGGAGGCGGCGATGCTGGGCCAGGAGCAGCCGTCGGAAGCGTAAAGCTCTGCTAGGCATAGGAATACAAACGTCTTATTAGACCATAGGGGCGGGAGGCGGACGGAAGCGCAGCCGCCTGAGCGGCGGTTTTTCAAGGGTAAACGGCGGCTGGGGCGGGCGGACCGCTTCTACGCGAAGAGGGCCGCTATCCCGGTGCC
This sequence comes from Terriglobales bacterium, assembly GCA_035937135.1. Lineage (NCBI taxonomy): Bacteria > Pseudomonadati > Acidobacteriota > Terriglobia > Terriglobales > Terriglobales bacterium. Next base: position 1,495 of record DASYVL010000093.1, on the reverse strand, counting down.
AATGAGAACCAGCACGAAGTACCAGCCGAAGACCACGCCCACAGTGGTGGCGGTCTTCAGTTTGCTGACGCGGGCGAAGCCGATGCCGGTGAGCACCAGCACCCAGAGGGTGATGATGTCGAGGGAAGCCGCAAGCGAGTAGAGCGGCAACGACTTGGTCGGGTCCATGAAATACGCCGGATTGGTGGCCACGGGATTCTGGAGCAAGAATCCTTCGTGGTCGGCTCCGACCAGCAGGGAAGTGATGGCGAGGCCTCCTTTGATGATGTTCGGCAGGCCAGCATAGGCCACCACCGCGAGCGCCTGCTTGAAGGGAATCTCAGCCCCGGCGCCAAAATTGAAGGTGGCCATGAGAACCAAAGAGACCATGAGGATCAAGATCAGCCGGCCCACCGGACTGGCGTAAGCTTCGACCATGCTACCAATCACAGCGATCTTCATCTGCCGCGCGCGGTCGTCCGCGGAGAGCCGTTCCAGGGCCTCGGCCTGTTTCGGCGCCAGGCGAAGCTTGTTCTGGGTGACCTGCTCAAAGCCCACCTTCTTGGACACGACGAACCCAAGAGCGCAGGAGACGACCGCTATCAACAGGAAAGGCAACCACCAACTGGCGCTGCGCTTGATGTCGGTAAAGGTCTTGGAGGGCGCGAAGAACGTGTTGAGGATGCGCGCGCTCTGGGAGAGGCCGGGTTGTCCGGAATCCGGGGCGGGAGCGGCGGGGGCAGCGACGGGGGCGGTGCTCATCGAGGTCTCCTGGGGAGCGGGTTTTTTGTCGCCGGGATTCTAATACCGGCGGAGGTGCGCGACAACTGTTCCTGTCCTAGCGCCGGCGTCCGAAGATGCGCAGCAGAAAAAGGAACAGGTTGATGAAATCCAAATACAAAGCCAGGGCGCCGATAATCGCCGCTTTGCTTTCGGCCTCGCTGCCCTCCGCCAGCGACTGGCTCATCTGCTTGACCTTCTGCGCGTCATAGGCGGTGAGCCCTACGAAGATGGCTATGCCGGCGTAGGTCGTGATCCAGTAGAGCGCCGGGTTCTGGAAGAACCAGTTGGCCACCGACGCGAGGATCAGCCCGATCAAGGCCATGAACATCAGATTGCCGACCGAGGTCAGGTCGCGCTTGGTCGTCGCGCCGTACAGGCACATGGCGAAAAAGGTCCCGCCGGTGACGAAGAAGGTCAAGGCGATGGAACTGCTGGTGTAGACCAAGAAGATGACCGAGAGCGTCAGCCCGTTCAGGGCGGCATAGGCGAGGAACATCCCGCTGGCCAGGGCCACCGGCATCTTCTGGATCGCGGCGGAAAGGATCCAGACCAGGGCCAGCTCCAGGATGATCAACCCCCAGAAGATCGCTCGGTTGAGGACGATGGCGCGGACCATCTCTTCGCTTCCCGCGACGGCGTAGGCGATCGCGCCGGTGAGGGCCAGGCCGGCGGACATCCATCCGTACACGCGCGTCACGAACGCGCGCGTTTCCATCTCCATGGGTGAGATCTG
>DASYVL010000092.1 GCA_035937135.1 Terriglobales bacterium | reverse complement strand
GCCGGGTCCGCGCCCGGAGCCGACGCCGCCGCCCGAGCCTGAGCCGATGCCTCCGCCCGAGCCCGTACCGTTCGAGGGCGGACCCAGCACCGCGGACATGGGATCGCCTAGAGCGCCGGTGTGCGGCAGCTTGATTTCCGGCGGGACCACCACCGTGGGCTCGACCGCCAGCTTGGGATCAGGATTGCGGATGATGGCCGTTGGCGGCGTGATCTGTTCACGCGAGAACTTGGGCAGCGCGCCCTTGGAAGCGGCCAGCTTGTCGCGGTCTCCGCCGCCGCCGCCGCCGCCCGCCTTGGTATCGGAGGGAGGCAGAACGTAGGGGCTGATGTCCATCACCATGCCCGTCACTTGCCGCTTGATCTCGTCCTTGTGCTGCGCGAACAGGATCCCGGAGATCATGACGACCGATATGGCCAGGACGTGGACCAGGAACGACAGCACAAAGTTGGTGGGACGGACCTGGTAGGTGCCGTAGCCCGCGCCGAACAGGGTGGGCAGAATGTCGTGTCCCGAGCTGGGTTGGCCCGGCGCCATTGGCGGCTGGTTCATCACAGACGAGGACATAGGAACCCTATCAAGTATAGTCCGGGAGAGACCCCGCGGGAGTCCAGAAAGTTCCAACATCCCTCCCTGCCCTATTTTACCTCCGACTCCCCCTTGGAGTGCCCTCCAAAAAGACGGGCAAAAAAGCCGAAAAAGCCGCCGCGCTTTTTCCTCTTCTCAGGCTTGGGAGCCGCGGCCACGGGGACCGGCTCGGTTGTGGCCGGCGGAGGCGCCTGGACTGCCGGGGTCGAAGCCGCTGGCGCGCTTGCGGCCGCGGGGGCCGGAGGCGGCGAAGGCGCCGGGGCCGCCGGCTTCTCCGCGCGGTAAACCAGCGGCGCGTCCACCTGCACGTGCAGCTCGCCCGGAGCGATCTCCGGCGGAGGAGCGGTCTCCGGGGCCTGGCTTGAGACCAGCGCGGGGGCCGGGTTCTCTTCCTTCGCCGCGGGCGGCGGAGGCTCTTCCTTCTCCGCCGCGGCCGGAAGGGGAGTCTGGGTCTCGGCGGGCCGTGTCTCTTGAACCACTGCGGGCGGCGGCTGGGGCGGCTTCACCTCGGCGTGTTCGACCGCCGGGGGCGATGGGCAGCCGCAATCGGGCGGGGCCATGTTCTCGGGCCGCTCCACGCGGCCTTCGCGGAAGTACACCTGCTCTCCCGGACGCACCTGGTAGATGCCCTCGCCCATCAGCTCGGTCACGATGATGGAGGCGGTGTTGGAGTCGAGCGCGCGCACGCAGGTATTGCCGCGGGAGTCGGCGCGGATGGCGAAATGGAACTCGCCCGGTCCGGCCAGCAGCAGGCGGAAGTCCGGGGTCATCACCGCATCGGCGGAGGCTTGGAGCGAAAAGTTGGTCTCCATGGCCCCGGTGCCCATGCTCCAGAGCAGGTCGCGCCCACTGGCGGAGCTGGAAACGGAGACGCTGGTCCCGGGACAGACGCGCACTTCCCCGCCCCGCGCCAGGCGCACGGTCGCCGTCTGTTTTCCGGCGGTGACTGAGGAACCCGGGAGCACCCCCATCCCCGTGCCCGCCAGCACCACCGAGCCTTTGACGGTGGCATCCGCGGCAAAGACCTCTCCCACCGGGTTCTGCGCGGCCAGCGAAGCCGCGCCCACCAGCGACAACGCTGCCAGAAGAATCGCGCGCGGGAGACGGAGATGCGGCATGGTCGGGAGGTGGGGCGCTTGGGGAGCGCCGGGTCAAACTAACTTCGGGGACGGAGTAGCATCGCCCCCTAGCGCGCGGGTGTCAAGCAGGCCGCGCAGAGACGTTGCATGCAACATCATCTACAGCGCCAGAAAGTTGGCAATCAGGCGCTTGCCTTCCACCGTCAGCACGCTCTCCGGATGGAACTGCACGCCCTCCACCGGGAAGCGGCGGTGGCGCAGTCCCATGATCACTTCCCCGCCGGCTGCGTCAGCGGTGCGCGCCGAGACCTCGAGCTCCGCCGGCAGGCTGCGCGGCTCGACCACCAGCGAATGATAGCGGGTGGCGGTGAGCGGCGAGGGCAGGCCCCGGAAGATGGTCTTGCCGTCGTGCTTCACCTGGCTGGTCTTGCCGTGCATGAGTTTTTTGGCGCGTACGATCTTGCCGCCGAAGGCCGCGCCCACCGCCTGATGTCCCAGGCAAACGCCCAGCACCGGAACCTTGCCGGCAAAATGGCGGATCAGCTCGATGCTGATGCCCGCCTCCTGCGGCGTGCACGGCCCGGGCGAGATCACGATGCGCTCCGGGCGCAGCCGCTCCACCTCGGCGACCGAAACCTGGTCGTTGCGCCGCACTTCGACCTTGGCGCCTAGTTCGCCCAAGTATTGAACCAGGTTGTAGGTGAAGGAGTCGTAATTGTCGAGGACGAAGACCATCACTGCTTCTTCAGTCCCGCCATCCAGTTCACCACCAGGGTGAGCGGCGCGCCGGACTCCCCTCCGGCGCTGGAAGTAGCCAGGAAGCGCGAGTCATCGGGCGACACCACGAAGGCGCCGAAAATGCCGGCAGGCGAGTTCAACTTGAAGAGCGATTTGACCGTGCCCACCTCCACGCTCGAGTCCTTCTCGGCGATGGGCGCTGCCATCACGGTGTTGTCGGGCCGGAGGAAGAATAGCTCGCGCCCGTCGCGACTCCACTGCGGGATATCGCCGCCTTCGCTCGAGACCTGCCACTTGGGCCCCACGTTGGGGAAGGGAGTGACGTACACCTCGTCGCGGCCGGACTCGTTCGAGACGTAGGCGATCCAGCGCCCGTCGGGCGAGAATCGCGCCTGGTCTTCCTGCGCGGGCGTTCGCAGCAGCGGGGTCCCCTTGCTCTGGTCCGACCGCAGGAACCAAATATCCCGGCGCGTATCGTTGGCGAGCACGTCGAAGAGCAGGTACTTGCCGTCGCGGGACCAGTCGGAAGCCGTGCCGGTGGCTCCCTCGATCTCCGACACTAACACCTCTTCTCCGGCGCCGTTCGCGGCCTTGCTGTAGAGCGCCCACTTGCCGCCGTAATTGGCGGTAAAGGCGATGCGGCTGCCATCGGGCGCCCAGACCGGAGCCGACATCTGGGTGGGCTTGAAGGTCAGGCGAGTGCGCACCGAGCGCTTCAGGTCGTACACCCAGAGGTCGGCAGCCGGATCGCCGATCACCGCCGCCACTCGGCTACCGTCGCGGGAGAAGGCTGTGCCGAAGTAGCTCTCCCGCCCGCCCCAGTTGCCCAGTTGCTTGCCGGAGCGGTCACGCCACTCCAACTGCACGCCCTGCGCGATGCTGCCCCCGGGCTCGTACGCCAGCACTCCGTTCTGCGAGGCGCTGAATACGCCCCGCCATACGCCGGAATCGTAGAGGACTCCCTCCACGACGGGAGTGGGGCTTCCCGTGAGTGTCCCGTTCTCGGGGTTGAAGGGCTGCGCCATGAGCGTGTTCTCGCGCAGGAACAGGAGGTGCCCGTCGGCGAAGGCGGCGTTGGCCACCGAGTGCACCAGCAGCCGGCTCGGCTTGCCGTCGAGCGAGGCCCAGTACACGCCGTTCTTCTCGCCGGAGGGAGCGCGATGGTTGGCGGCCAGGTAGAGGAAGTGCTTGCCGTCGGGCAGGGCGTAGGGCCAGCGGTGCGTGGTGTGCAGGTTGGGATCGATCTGGGTGATGGTCTCAGGCGTCCCGCCGCTGTCGGCCACGCGCTGGATGCCGGTCTGGGTATTGGGCGTAAACAGGATGATGCCGCTCGACATCCAGCTTCCTCCGCGCGCGTTGGCGGCGTCGCAGACGGTGACGGCCGGGCCTCCCGCCGTCTCCACCCGCTTCAGCTTGCTGCCGGCGAAGAAAGCGACGGAGTGGCTGTCGGGCGACCAGAAGGGCTCCTTGCCGCCCTCGGTGCCGGGCAGCGGACGCGACTCATGCTGGCTCAGATCGCGCACCCAGATCTCCGTCTTCCCCTCGGCGTTGGTCGCCAGGAAGGTCAGCATCTTGCCGTCGGGCGAAACCTCCACCGGTCCACCCTCGTTGCCCGTCAGCGCGAAGAAGCCCTTCTCCGGCGGCAGGATGGAAGTCACGATGGGAGCGTCGTAGCTCCACGCGCTGCGCTTCCACAGCCAGCCAACGGCGGCGAGGCCCGCGACCACAATTAGCGCGGCGGCCCACGCCAGCCGTTCCCGGCTGCGCTTGCGGCGCACAACCGGCGCGGCGTTCACCTGCGAGCCGGATTCCGCGATCCAGCGCAACTGCAGCTTGACGTCGTGCGCGGTCTGGAAGCGTTCTTCCGGATCCTTGGCCAGACAGGTCTTCACCACGTGCTCGAGCGCCGGGGGCGTCATGGGCTGTACGCGGGAGATGGGCTCCGGCTCTTTCTCCAGGATGGCGCTGGCGATGCTGATCTGGCTCTTCCCTTCGAAGGCCCGCTTGCCCGTCGCCATCTCGTAGAGCACGGCGCCCAGCGCGAAGATGTCGGAGCGTGAGTCCGCCTCGTGGCCCTCCACCTGTTCGGGGCTCATGTACTGGAAGGTGCCGATGACCGTGCCCTCGCGCGTCACCGGGCTGGCCGGCGAAGCCTGCGTGGCAATGCCGCTGAACGCCGAGCCGGAGGCGGCCAGCCCTTGCGGCTTGGCCAGCCCGAAGTCCAGCAGCTTGGCTCCCGACTTGGTCAGCACGATGTTCCCCGG
>DASYVL010000091.1 GCA_035937135.1 Terriglobales bacterium | reverse complement strand
CGTGCGCGGCATGGGGCTAATGCAGGCGCTGGAGCTGGTGACCGACCGCAAGAGCAAGGAGCCGGCCGCCGCCGCAACCAATTCCCTGCTGGAAGAAGCGCGCAAGCGCGGCCTGTTGATCGGCAAGGGCGGGATGTGCGGGAACGTGGTGCGCATGTCGCCGCCGCTGAACATCGCGAAGTCGGACGTGGACGAAGCCATCCGGCTGCTGGACGAGAGCTTCGCGGCGGTGCGCTAGCCAGTCAGTTCGCGGGCCGCTGCATCTTCTGTGACAGTGCATCGAAGGAGCCGAAGCGCAGCCCGAGGCGCTCGCAGATCAGGTACTGACGGTCGAACGGGTTCGTGGTACGGGCAATCTCCCACAGCCGGCCCAGCCCGATGCGTCCCCAACAAGCCCAGGAAAAGACGGGAAGCGGGTAGTCGGTGCCGAAGAGCAGGCGCTCGCCGAGTTCCGGATGGCGTCGCAGGCGCAGGAGCATGGCCATGCGATTGGGCAGGGTGAGGGCGGAGATATCGGCGAAGAAGTTGGGATAGCGCTGCGCCAGGTCAAGAAACGTCCGATAGAACTTTTCGTAGAAGGCGAGGCCGTAGCTGCAACCGTGGGCGGCGATGACGGTGACGCCTTCGTCGAGCGTCACGCGCAGCTTCGAGGGATCGCCGGAGGACTGGTCCTGACCGATGAGCGAGAACTCGTAGCCGACGTGGCTGAGCAGCGGCAGCCGGAGCCGGGTCAGCGCGCGGTAGAACGGGACGTAGCGCGAATCCGCGGGATCGAACTGCTGGGCGTTGGGCAACACCTTCACCAGCCTGGCGCCGGCGCAGGCGCAGCGTTCAGCTTCCTCGATGGCGTCGGCGCGCTGCGGGTTGATAGAGACCCCGGGCCAGAACTGCTCCGGGTAGCGCCCGGCCACATCGAGCACATAATCGTTGCTGACCAGAAAGTCGGTGCGCTCCTTATCCAGCTTGCCGTCGGCGCCATAGACGCCGTCCATGGCAAGGAGCACCAGGCGGTTGATGTAGCGGGACTCGCTCAGGTCGCGCAGCAGGTCGTCCAGGTACTTGCGATTGGCGCGGGGCGGGTCGCTGAGCGGCAAGCCGTGCTGCCAGGTGATCAAGCGGAAGAGCGGGCTGCGCAAGAGGCGCGGGGAGACGTAACATCCGTTCTCGCCCTCGGGCAGACCAGCCAGATGGACGTGGCAGTCGGTGAAGCGCCTCGCAACTGAGGGTTGGACGTTCTCCATCGTCGCTACCGGGCCTAGGGAGCGTCGTAGAACTTCATGGCCAGGGTGCCGTGGGCGGCGGCGCCTCCGGCGCGCAGCGCGGCGGCCACCAGCACCGCTTCCGCGACCTCTTCGCGCGTGGCGCCCGCTTTCTTGGCGTTGCGGGTGTGCACCTCGATGCAATAGACGCACTGCGTGGTGTGGGCCACGGCGACGGCGATCAGCTCGCGATACTTGCGCGAGATCTGGCCGTCCTCGCGCTGGGTAATGGCGTCCAGGTTGACCCAGGCCTGGAAATCCGCTGGCGCGGACTTCTTCAGCTCCCTGAACAACTTCAAGTCGTTCTCATCGTGATAATGACTCACGGGTTCTCCCTCCGTCTTTCCTGCTGGCGTCGAAGCTCACTCTTATACATGAGCGGTGGCCGGATTCGAAGCCGGCCGTGTGCCTTGACACACCGATTTTCGCTCGCGCATACTGCGGGTCTCTC
>DASYVL010000090.1 GCA_035937135.1 Terriglobales bacterium | reverse complement strand
GAAGGTAAAGGTCTCCTCTTCCGCGATCATAATTATGGGAGCTCCTCCCGTGGAAATCCTTATGGCGTGGGCCACTGTCTCCTGCGCACCCGGGGTAGCCGCACAGGCTTCGAGCGCTTGTCGCGACGGGAAGTGAATCTCTGCGATCCGATAGAAAGGCGGCGTTCCCTGCGGCGAGCCCAAGATCTTAGTCGCGACGAACTTGGTCTTGCCGACCAGCTTTTCCACCGCCATGGGCACATGCTCCTTCTGGTAGAGGGTCTCGAAGGCTTCTATGTCCTTGGGACGGGGATAGAGCACCAGAAGTTTCACTGCCGCCATAGGCTCCTCCTGCCTGAACGTGAGAGATTGGGAAGGCCCCTTGGCGGAGCATGTTAGGCCGCCATCGGGGACAGGTCAATTTGCATTCCCAAGCCGAGGCGCGGAGAATCCATCCCATGGAGAGCCGCAGAAAGGCGGGGGCGCCCGTCGGGATTTCCGGCGAGGAGCCGCGGGCGGAGGCCGCCCGCTTCGTCTCGGGCGTGATGGTGCTGGTGACGCTCAACAGCCCGCGGGAGAAGTTCTGGGGGGCGATCCTCGACATCTCACCCGCCGGCTTGAGCGTGCGCGGACTGGACCTGAACTCCTTTGATGACTTCGTCGGCCTGGTGCGCTCGGGCGAGCCTGCCTCCCTGGGCGCGGTGTTTTTCCCCATGCACCGGGTGGAGCGGGTGGAGATTGACGCGCGCAACGGCGACATCCCCTCGCTCCAGGAGCGCTTCCACTCCAAGACCGAGCGGGAGTTCACCGAGCTGGTGGGCACGGCGCCGGCCACCGGGATCGAGGTGGGCTGTACGCTGGCTGAGGCCCAGCGCCGGCTGGTCGCGGCCACGGTCGAATCCGTGGGACGCGACCTGGCTCGCGCCGCCGCCCTGCTCGACCTGCCCGAAGATGAACTGCGGAGCTGGCTGCGGCGGTGATCTCACAGCTCCGAACCGCCCCCAACCAGCTCACCCTGCTGCGCCTGCTCTTCATCCCTTTCATCGTCATCACCATCCTGGACGACCACTACCGCTGGGCGCTGGCGTTGTTCGTGCTCGCCGGGCTTTCGGACTTCCTGGACGGCATGCTCGCCCGCGCGCTGAAGCAGAAGACCGCCCTGGGCATGCTGCTCGATCCCATCGCCGACAAGCTGCTGCTCAGCACGCTGTTCCTGGTGCTGTCGTTGGCGCACAAGATCCCCTGGCGGGTAACGGTGCTGGTCTTCAGCCGCGACCTGGGCATCGTCGCCACCTGCGTCGTGCTGTGGGCCACCACCTCGCTCCGCGACTTCCCACCCAGCTTTTACGGCAAGGCCAACACCACGGCGCAGATCCTCGCCGTCTTCTTTGTGCTGCTGGATGAAGTCGTGCCCACGCAAGCGGTGACACTGGGCAAGGAGGTGGCGCTGTGGGCCACGATGGTGCTTACGGTGCTCTCCGGCGTGCACTACATCTTCCGCCTGGGATACCGGCTGCGGGCCCAGAGCCCGCCGCCGGCCGCCGCCGCGTGAACTCCGCCCCTCGCCGGATTCTCTGCGCCCTCCGGCGCTCTGCGGTCATCATTTACAATCACTAGCCCATCGCATGGCGCTGCACCTCTTCAACACGCTCTCCGGGAAGCTGGAGGAATTCCAGCCGCTCGAGCCGGGCCGCGTCCGCATGTATGCCTGCGGACCCACGGTCTACGACTACGGCCACATCGGCAACTTCCGCACCTTCATCTTTGTGGACATCCTGGCGCGCTTCCTGCGCCAGAGTGGCTTCGAGCTGCAGGACGTGATGAACATCACGGACCTGGACGACCGCATCATCGAGAACTCGGCCAAGCTAGGCCTCACCGTCCCCCAGTACACGAAAAAGTACGAAACCGCCTTCCTCGAGGACGCCGCCATGCTGGGCATCGCGCGGTCGTCGAAGCTGGTGCGCGCCACCGAGCACATCGCGGACATGGCCGCCTTCATCGCCAAGCTGGTGGAGCGGGGCTTCGCCTACCGCGCCGAGGACGGCTCCTATTACTTCCGCATCGCGCGCTTTCCCGGCTACGGCAAGCTCTCCAAGAGAGACTTGGCGCAGGTGCAGGACGGCGCGCGTGTGGACTCCGACCGCTTCGACAAGGAGGAGGTCCGCGACTTCGCGCTGTGGAAGGCGGCCAAGCCCGGCGAGGCCTCGTGGGAGACGCCGCTCGGCCGCGGACGTCCCGGCTGGCACATCGAGTGCTCGGTGATGGCCATGAAGTACCTGGGCGAGACCTTCGACATCCATCTGGGCGGCGAAGACCTCATCTTCCCCCACCATGAGAACGAGATCGCGCAGTCCGAGGCGCTCACCGGCAAGCCCTTCGCCCGCTTCTGGGTGCACGCCCGCTTCCTGCTGGTGGAGGGCGAGAAGATGTCGAAGAGCCTGGGGAACTTCTACACCCCGCGCGACATCATCCTGATGGACCACAAGCCCTCTTCGCTGCGCTACCTGCTGGCCTCCGTGCCCTTCCGCCGGCAGCTCAACTTCACTTTCGACGGGCTGAAGGCGGCGGCACGCTCGGTAGAGCGGCTGCGTAACTTCAAGCTACGTTTGGAGACGGAAAAGCTTCCGGCGGGCGAGGACGAGAGCATCGCCAAGCTGGCCCAGGAGACGGTGGACGGCATGCGCGCCGCGCTCGACGATGACCTCAACACCGCGCAGGCGCTGGCCGCCATCTTCGACATGGTGCGCGAGGCCAACGCCCAGGCGGATGCCGGCAAGCTGAGAAAAGACGATGTAGCGCCGCTACTGGCCGCGCTGGAGAAGTTCGACGAGATCTTCGCCGTGATGCGCGACGATGACGCGGAAAAGATTCGCAAGGTGCATGAATGGGCAGGCCGGCAGGATGTTACCGTCGCCGTTACCGGTTCCGAAGGGGTTCCTTCGGTTGGCAAAGTAACCGTGACCGCTCTTAACGACGAGCAGGTCGAGGCCCTGATTGCCGAGCGCGACCAGGCGCGCCGCGCCCGCGATTTTAGGAAGTCCGACGCCCTGCGCGACCAGCTTGCCCAGGATGGGGTCGTGCTCGAAGACACCAAGGATGGGGTGCGCTGGAAGAGAAAATAGTGGCGAGTAGTGAGTGGCGAGTGGTGAGTCAGTCGGCTTGGGCCTCGACTGCCGGCAGCTCCGGCTCTGCGGGCGCGGCGGCCTTGTGAATCTTGGAGCTGTTCACCAGCGCCACCGCGGCGATGATGACCGCCGTCCCCGCCGCGATGTAGGCATCCACGTGCTCGTGGAGCACCAGCCAGCCCAGGAACACCGCCACCACCGGGTTCACGTAGGCGTAGGTCGCCACCTTCGACGTGGGGACGTGCTCCAGCAGCCAGATGTAGGCGGTGAATCCGATCCAGGAGCCGAAGACGACCAGATAGAGGATGGCGCCGACGCCGCGCGCTGTCCAGACGACGCGGTGGTGGTCGCCCAGGGCCAGGACGATGCCCAGGTTGACCAAGCCGGCCAGGGTCATCTCCCAGGCAGTGGCGGCGAAGGGATCGATGCGTAACTGCGAGCGCCGGGAAAGGATGGAGCCGCTGGCCCAGCTCAGCGTGGCGAAGACCAGGCCGAGCGCGCCCAGGATCTGCATGTGTCCGGCGGCGCCGCTGGCGGTCAGGCGCGGCCACATCAGCACCGCCAGTCCGGCGATGCCCAGCGCGAGGCCCGCCACTCCGCGTCCTGCCAGCCGCTCGCCCCGCGGCAGGATGGATTCGATGACCGCGACCCAGATGGGCACGATGGCGGCAATCAGCGCCGCCAGGCCGCTGGGGACGTACTGCTCCGACCAGGCCACCATAACGTTGCCGCCGGTCAGAAGGAGCACGCCGATCGCCAGCACGCGCCAGAAGTCGCTGAGGGTGAGCGCGAGGCGCCGCCCGCGCAGCGCGCACCAGCCCAACATGGGCAGTCCGGCCAGCAGGAAGCGCGAGGCTCCCATCACGCTGGGCGGGATGTGCTCCACCACGATGCGGATGCCCAGGTAGGTCGAGCCCCAGAGCACGTACACCAAGCCGAAGGCGAGGGCGACCCGGAAGCGATGCTGTCGTTCTGCGTGAGTCATGCTGCGTAAGTCATGGGCGCGATCGAACTCTAGAGTAGATGAGACGCGGCTGCGCGCTCGTCCGATTCTGAAAATGTCTTCGTGGCCCGAGCGCCGGCGTGAAGATGCAGGGCCGGGCGTCTCAGGACAACCTCGAAAAATCAATGCTTGACGGATTCCGCGCCTGCCCGTACGCTTCTGGCAATTTCAGGACGGATTTGCGCCCCGGGCGCAGCCGTCCGCAGATGTGGATTTCCCATGGCCTCAGGCACATTTCCCGGTTTGGTCTCGGCCCTCTGGCGCCCCGCGGGGGTGCGCTCCCCCGCGCCCGACTGCTACCGCCTGTTCTTCAATCCCTTTGCCACCTGGGGATCGCTGGCCATGCTGCTGCTGGTTTCGCACCTTCCGCCCGACGGCGCTGGCATTCCGGTGTGCTTCTTCCGTGCGGTGACAGGACTGCCCTGTCCCGGATGCGGCCTCACCCGCGCCCTTTCTTCGCTGATCCAGGGAAATCCGGCCGCGGCCTTCTTCTACCATCCCTTTGCCTTCATCCTCTTGCCCCTGTTTGTGATTGCGGCGGCTCACAACTTCCTCCCTGCGGGAGTCCGGCAACAGCTTGCGGAGTTCTGCGGCCGCCATGACCGGATCATCCGACTTGGCTACCACGGATTCATCTATTCGTTATTGGTGTTTGGGGTCCTGCGAATGCTGGCCTACGCAACCGCTGGCAAGCTGGGAGTTTAGAAAACTCAAGGAGGATTGATCCCATGGGAGCTGTGATCTTTCTGTTGGCTTTGGCGTTGTACCTCGTTTCCGTCGTTTGTTGGATCCTGATTCTCATCCACGCCTTCAAGACGGGCGGAGCACTGCACGGAATTCTGTGCTTCTGCTTCTGGCCTTATGCAGTCTATTGGGGCTTCGCCAAGTTTGAGCACCCGAAGAAGAATCTGATTTTGGGTGGCTTCCTTGGCGGGATCGTGGCCGGGTTTGCTCTGCAGTTCCTGGCGATTTTCATGGCGACGCAGAAGTAAGGTAGCCCGCGCGGAGAAGCGTGTTGGTGCCCCCGGGCTGCCCTGGGCCCGGGGTTCCGTGGCCGGGTTTCCCAGACTATAATGATGTCTGGAGTTCCGGCATGAGCCTTTCTCGCCGAGCCTTGGAGTCGCCACAGCATGGGGCCGCCACCCGCGGCCTGCATCCCATGCTGCCGGCGCGGTCGCGTCCCAATCTCTTCGCTGGGGACTAGTCTCTCTCCTCGCCCCGGAGCCGCCCCTGAATGCGTATCGGGGCCGGACCTTCCGCCCGTCCCGCCCTGCGGGACCAACCATTTTGCGAGGAGATAAAGACATGGCTTCCAAGACCGCTACTGTTACCGGCCCCAGCATCAAGACCAAGCTGCCCGGGCCCAACGCGCAACGCATCCTGAAGGAAGACGACCGCTGGCTCTCGCCCTCCTACACCCGCTCCTACCCGCTGGTGGCCCAGCGCGGCCGCGGCGTGGTGATCGAGGACGTGGACGGCAACGAGTTCCTCGACTTTTCCGCCGGCATCGCCGTGGTCTCCACCGGGCACTGCCATCCCGAGGTGGTGGCCGCCATCCAGAAGCAGGCCGGCGAACTCATCCACATGTCCGGCACCGATTTCTACTACGAGAACATGATCACGCTGGCCGAGCGGCTTTCGAAGATCGCTCCCATGCCCGGGCCGCACAAGATCTACTACGGGAACTCGGGGACGGAAGCGGTGGAAGCGGCCATCAAGCTGGCGCGCTACCACACGCGGCGGCAGCACCTCATCGCCTTCTTCGGAGCCTTCCACGGCCGCACCATGGGCTCGCTGGCCCTGACGTCGTCCAAGCCGCAGCAGCGCCGGCGGTTCGCGCCGCTGATGCCGGGTGTGACCCACGTGCCGTTCCCCAACCTCTACCGCCGGCCCGCGGGAACGGACGCCACCGAGTACGCGCGCGGCTGCGCCCGCTTCATCGAGGAGAAGCTGTTCAAGACCACACTGCCTCCCGAGGAGGTGGCCGCCATCTTCGTGGAGCCGATCCAGGGCGAGGGCGGATACCTGCCCGCGCCGCCGGAGTTCCTGCAGGAGCTGCGCCGCATCTGCGACGAGAACGGCATCCTGCTGGTGGCGGACGAAGTACAATCCGGCGCCGGGCGCACCGGCAAGTGGTGGGCCATCGAGCACGCCGGCGTGCAGCCCGACATCGTGTGCAGCGCCAAAGGCATCGCTTCCGGCATGCCGCTGGGCGTGGTCATCAGCCGCGCCTCCATCATGGACTGGGTGCCGGGTTCGCACGCCTCCACCTTCGGCGGGAATCCGGTGTGCATCGCCGCGGCGCTGGCCACGCTCGACGTGATCGAGCGCGAGGCCATGAAGAACGCCGCCGAGGTCGGCCGCCACATCCTGGGCCGGCTGAGCGGCTGGACGGCGAAGCATCCCATGGTGGGCGACGTCCGCGGTATGGGCCTGATGATCGCCGTGGAGATCGTCAAGGACCAAAAGACCAAAGCTATCGCTCACGACGAGCGCGACCGCATCGTCGAGGCGGCGTTCGAGCGCGGCATCCTCTTCCTGGGCGCCGGCGAGAATTCCATCCGCATCGCGCCGCCGCTCATCGTCACCAAGGAGCAGGCGGACGTGGCGCTGGACGTGCTCGAGGAGTGCATCGCGCTGGCGGAAAAGAAGAAGTAGATGCCGGGAAGGCTGACCCGCCTGGCAGTTCGTGCGCTCGACCGAGCGGCGAAGCTCACGCTTCGTCCGCCCGCCGGGGCGCCGCATCTGGCCACCGGGCGCCGCGGGGAAGAGGAAGCCTACTTCCACCTGCGGCGACTGGGCTACGTGATGGTGGCGCGCAACTATCGTTCCCCACGCCAGCACGGCGAAGTGGACCTGATCGGCTGGGAGGGCGTGCTCTGCTTCGTCGAGGTGAAGACCCGCACCACCCGCGCCGTGATGCCCGCCGAGGCCGCCGTGGACGCGGAAAAGCAGCACGACCTCGAGCGCGTGGCCCGCGAGTATCTGCGGTGCGTGGCCGGTTCGCCCGCCGTTCGCTTCGACGTGGTCAGCGTTTACCTTGAGGCGGCCGCGGGAGCTCCCGAGATCACCCTATTTAAGAATGCCTTCCCGGTGTCGTAATATGTCTGGGCGGCCAGCCAACTCCTGAAAGGAGCACGTTTTTTGCCCGAGCTCAGGAAAGACCCTGTCATCGGACGTTGGGTCATCATCTCCAGCGACCGCGCCAAGCGCCCCACCGATTTCTTCCGCGAGTCCACCAAGCCCAAGGGGGGATTCTGCCCCTTCTGCTATGGCAACGAGGGCAAGACGCCGCCGGAGGTCCTGGCCTACCGTCCCAATCCCGGCGGCGGAACGCCGTCCCCGGACAGTCCCGGGTGGCTAGTGCGCGTGGTGCCCAACAAGTTTCCGGCGCTGGGCATCGAGGGCAACCTCGACCGCCAGGCCGAGGGCATGTTCGACAAGATGAACGGCATCGGTGCCCACGAGGTCATCATCGAAACGCCGGACCACAATCAGACTCTGGCCACGCTCCCGGAGAAGCGCATCGAGGAAGTGCTCTGGGCCTTCCGCGACCGCATCGTGGATCTGAAGAAGGACAAGCGCTTCAAGTACATCCTCATCTTCAAAAACCACGGCGAGTCAGCGGGCGCCTCTCTCGAGCACTCGCACTGCCAGCTCATCGCCCTGCCCATCCTTCCCCGGCTGGTGGGAGAAGAGCTGCAGGGCGCCAAGCAGTACTACACCCTGAAGGAGCGCTGCGTGTTTTGCGACATCATCCGCCAGGAGATGGATTCCGGCGTGCGCGTGGTGGCCGAGAACGAGAATTTCGTCACCCTGGCTCCCTACGCCCCGCGCTTCCCCTTCGAGACCTGGATCCTGCCCAAGCAGCACGAGTCAGCCTTCGAGAACTCCGCCTCCCGCATCTATGAGAACCTCGCCCGCGCGCTGAAGACGCTGCTGCAGAAGACCGACCGCGTCCTCGACAATCCCTCCTACAACCTGGTACTCCACTCCTCGCCGGTGCAGGAGGCCACCAACGACTACTACCACTGGCACATCGAGCTCATGCCCAAGCTCACCAAGACCGCCGGCTTCGAGTGGGGCACAGGCTTCTACATCAATCCCACCCCGCCCGAAGAGGCCGCCCGCTTCCTGCGCGAGGCCAGCGTGGAGACACCGCAGCCCGTGGCCGTGTAAGAGCCGCCGGTTGAACCCGGCCCTGAACTGGCGTACAACTGTGGCCCGAATCGGGGTGCTGCGGTGGAAGGGTCGCTTGTAACTTCGCGTCTGGGCCGGCGGCTGCGCTGGAATGACGTCTATCGCGAAGCCGAGCTCTACAAGGCCGCGCTGCGTGTCTACACCAAGCCGCTCTTCCACTGGCGCAAGGCTCTGGCGACTTCGAGCGACGGCCACACCCTCTACGACCTGGCCGGCCGCGGCCTGCGCGGGCTGGACGCCATCCACCAGGCGCTGGCTCACCACGACTTCCGCTTCCGTCCTGCCTTGGCGCTCCACTACAACTTCAACGGTAAGCACCGGACCCTGTACGTCTCGCCCTGGGAAGAGCGCATCGTGGACCTGGTGCTCTATCGCTTGCTGAACCAGCGCCTGCACGCTTGGTTCTCGCCGCACTCCTACGCCTACCGCACGCGCAGCTTCGGGCTCGACCGTTGCCAGGCAGGGATCGCCGACATCTTGCGGGGACCGCAGCCCATCTACGTCCTCAAGCGCGACATCTCCAACTACTTCGCCTCGGTCAACCACGAGATTCTGATAGAGCAGTTGGGCGGGCTGGTGGATCCGGACGACTACCTGTTCGAGCTGCTCGAGCAGCGGGTGCGCTTTTCGTATCTGGAGCAGGGAGCGGAACGGGAAGCGGGCGTGGGTATCCCCTTCGGCTCGGCCACCGCCTGCGTGCTTGCCAACGTTTATCTGACTCAGCTCGACCACGAGCTTTCCTCGCTGCCCGGGATCTCCTATTTCCGCTATGCTGACGACATCCTTCTTCTGTCCTCGGATCGGAAGGGGCTTCTGGACGCGAGCCACAGGCTGGAAGAAAATCTGGCGCACCTTCGCCTGCGCACCAAAGCCACGCATCAGGGAGATTTCGTACTGAGCGCAGAGTGCGTCTCCGACGCCGCGTTCCAGTGGACGCCGAGGTTCCGCCATCTCGGCCTGGAGTTCCGCGCCGGCGGAGGCGTGGCCCTCTCCCGTGACAAGTTCAGAAAGATCTGCAACCTGTTTCGCTTCGCCTTCCGCCGCAACCGCTCGCGCTTGAAGAAGGTCCTGGAGCCGGAGACGCGCGCCCGGCTGGCAGTCGAGATCGCCGCCCGCACGGTGGACGCCGGCGTGCGCAACGTTGCCATCCTCGACTACTACCTCAAGCACGTGGACGACGAGGAGCAACTGCGCCGCCTCGACCGCTGGCTGGCGGAGGAAGTGCTGAGCGTGGCCTTCGGCGGCGGCCACCGCAAGGGCTATTTCCGGCGGATCCCCTTTGCCGCGCTGCGGGCGATGGGACTGCCTTCGCTGGTCCATCGCCGCCGCTTGATCCGGCACCAGCAGGTGGAGGCGCCATTTTTCATCTGGAAGAAGCAGCAACGGTCGAGAGCATTCGAGGGGACGGTCGCCAGGCGGCGGGCCCGCAAGGGAACCGCCGCTTTCTCTCCGGTCCCAGAAGCAGCAGCCGGCTAAAGCCCGTGAGGGAGGGTAGCTGCCTGTAGATGGGGGTTATGGAATAACCTGTCGCTAAAGCGAAGGTTCGTTTTACGGGCCGTCCCCTCGAATGCTCTCAACATTGTTTCCGGGCAGCTCCGGCTGCCCCCGGGAGGGAAGTCATGGGACTCTTCGACCTTTTCTCAGGGAAGATCAACTGCCCGGATTGCGGATCGCCGGGCGCGAAGAAGAGCGGCGGGCGCGTCCTGTGCCCGAACATCTCCTGCCAGAACTTCGATTCAGAGGCGGCGGA
>DASYVL010000089.1 GCA_035937135.1 Terriglobales bacterium | reverse complement strand
CTGCGCTCCACCACCGGCCGTTGCCGCAACCGCTTCCAGCGCATACAATTGCGGGTTTGCCGCCCGCCGGGGGGGCCTTTCATGGCCGATACCGCCAAGCGCCTCGAAAAAGCCGAGAAGTACCTTCAAAAGGGCAAGACGGAGTCTGCCCTGGAAGAGTACCTATCGATCCTGGAGGACGAACCCAACAACGACAACGTGCGGCAGACCGCGGCGGAGTTATGCGCCTCGCTGGGCCGGGCCAAGGAAGCCACGGAGCTGCTCGGCCTGCTCTTCGACCGGCAGGCGGGGATCGGCGACGGGGTCAAGGCCAACATCACCTATAAGAAGCTGCTCAAAGTGGGGACTCCCACGATGGAGCAGACCTTCCGCTACGCCCAGCTCATCGAAAAGTCCAACAAGAAGGACGCGCTGGAGGCCTACCAGACGGCGCTCGCAGGCTTTACTGCTTCCGGCAACAAGAAGGAAGCGCTGGCGCTGCTCAAGCGCATGGTCGGCCTCAATCCCTCGGCCGAGAGCCTGAAGCAAGAAGGCGAGCTGGCGGCGGAGTTGGGAGAGAACAAGGTAGCGGCGTCGGCCTTCCTGCAGGTGGGAGCCCTGGAAACCAAGGCGGGCAACCAGGGCGGGTCGTGGTATGCGCGCGCTTACGCGCTCGACGGCTCGAATCAAGAGGCGGCGCTGGCCCATGGCCGCACACTGACGGAGCAGGGCAAGGCCGAGGCGGCCATCCAGGTGCTGGAGCCGCTGGCGACGTTCGCCGAGAGCCAGCCGCAGTTCCGCGAAGCCTACGCGCGGGCCTTGCTGGGAGCGAAACGGACGCTCGAGGCCGAGCCCTTCATCTGGGAGCTTTTTGAGAAGGACCCCAAGCAGGTGGACGAGGTGGCCAACCTCATCAGCGCCCTGATCGATGTCGAGCAGTCGCAAAAGGCGCTGTTGGCGGCGCGCAAGCTGGAGGAGCATCAGCAGAACGCCGGAAAGCGCCGCGAACACATCAACCAGATGAAGGAGATCACGGACAAGCATCCGCCGGGCACCGAGTTCCTGGAGTACATGGTGGAGCTGTTCAACTCCACCAACCGGGAGCAGGACTACTGCGCCACGCTCATCAAGCTGTTCGACCTGTACTACGCGGCGGGGAACTTCATCAAGGCGGGCGACTCTCTGGACCGCGCCGCGGAGGTCGATCCTTACGAAGAAGGGCACAAGAAGCGGCTGGAGATGCTGCGGGGCAAGCTGGATGGGAACCGCTTCGGCGCCATCTCCAACCGCATCGTCTCGGCGGGCAAGGAGGGCGAGGCCCGGGCTGTGCCAACGGCGGATGCGGGCGAGCCTACGGTGCTCGAGGACTTCATCCTGCAGGCGGAGATCTTCCTGCAGTACGGCATGCGCTCCAAGGCGGTGGAACGCCTGGAGCGCGCCAACAAGCTTTTCCCCCGCGAGGAGGACCGCAACGAGAAACTCCGCGGGCTGTACCAGAGCGCGGGGTTCATGCCCAAGTACGAGGGAGCGCCGGCGCCGCCGGCGGCTGCCGCGGCGTCCGGGCCGGGTGGGCCGCCGGTCCCAGCGCCGATCTCGACTCCGGGCATGCCGGCCTTCCAGTCCACCGCGGATGAGAATGCGGTGGACAACATCGGCAAGGTCACCGAGATCACGCGCAACATCTACCGCCAGGCGAACGTGAAGGGCGTGCTGTTTGCCGCGGTCAACGACGTGGGACGCCACTGGAACGCCAGCCGCTGCGTGGCCGGGCTGTGCGCGCCGGGCAAGCCGCCTTCGGCGGCGCTGGAGTACTGCGCTCCCGGTGTGAAACAGTCGGACGTGATGGCCATCGTCAAGCTCATCGGGGCCCTGCAGGCGCTGGCAGTGACCCAGGGTCCGGTCATCCTGCCGCAGGCCCAGGCGGCGCCCGAGCTGGCCCCGGTGAAGCAGTTCGTGGACGCGCTGGCCATCCAATCCATTCTGGCGGTGCCGCTGGTGGATGGCGACGAGCACGCCGGCATCCTCTTTTTGGAGCAGTGCGGCACGCCGCGCGAGTGGCGGCAGAACGACATCTTCGTGCTGAAGACCATCGCCGACCAGATGGTGCTGGCGGTCAACAACGCCAAGCTGCGCAGCCTGATGAAGACCTTGGCGGTGACCGACGAGAAGTCCGGACTGTTGAAGCGCTCTTCGTACCTGCAGGTGCTGCTCTCGGAGGTGCGCCGGGCCCAGCAGCAGAGTTCCGCCTCCACTCTGATGCTGCTGCACTTCGGCAAGGCCTCCACCACGGCCAAGGAGATCGGGGAGCAGGCCATCGAATCCATGATGCAGCAGATCGGGCAGGTGGTGTGCTCCAACATCCGGCAGAACGACGTGGCCGTGCGCTACCAGCTCACCACCATCGCTCTGGTACTGGCCGACACCAACGACAAGAACGCTTTCTTCGTGGTGGACAAGATGCGCAAGGTGCTGGCCGGGACCAAGTTCCCCGGCACCGACCGCGCCGTGCCCATCACCGTGGGCATCGCCGAGGCGGTGATGAAGGCGGACTTCGACCCCGTGGACATCGTCACCGAGGTCATCAACCGCGTGGAGAGTGCGCTGGAGGCGGCCCGCGCCGAGGGCGGCAACAAGGCCCAGTCGCTCGCCCCTGTGCTCGAGGTGGCTTCAGTGGCGTAGGCGGGGAGGCCGGGGAACCATCCGTCCCCGCAGGACGTATTTGAATCACCGCGCGGCTTAACCGCCGCGATTAGAATGACCGATTCGCAATCGAACCTTACAAGGAGCCTGCTCATGCGCTTTGCCCGGATCTTCCTGCTTGTTCTGCTGTGCGCGACGTTCTCGCTGCAACTGGCCGCCCAGTCGGCGGCCGATAACCCGCAGATGCCGACGCTGAATCGCTTCGACCCCAACCAGGTGGACAAGTCCGTGGACCCCTGCGGGGACTTCTACAAGTTTGCGTGCGGCAAGTGGCAGGCCGCGAATCCCATCCCGCCCGACCAGGCGTCCTGGAGCGTGGCCAGCCCGTTGCGGTTGTGGAACGAGATGGTGCTGCGCGAGACCATGGAGAAGGCCGCGCCCTCGAACAAGACGCGCAGCGCGGCGGAGCAGAAAGTGGGCGACTACTACGCCGCCTGCATGGATGAGGCGGGGATCGAGAAGGCCGGCGCCCAGGCCATCGAGCCGGAGCTGGCGCGGATCAACGCGCTCAAGTCGAAGTCAGACATCGCCGGCGAGCTGGCGCACCTGCACCAGTCGATGCCGGGCGCCTGGCAGGGCGACGACAATCAGACCAACGCGCCGCTGCTCGGCTTTAGCGGCGGACAGGACCTGGACGATGCCTCCATGGTGGTGGTGCAGATCGACCAGGGCGGACTGGGCCTGCCCAGCCGCGACTTCTACCTGAAGGACGACGACCGCTCCAAGCAGGTCCGCACGAAGTATCAGGAGCACGTGCGCAAGATGTTCGTGCTGGCGGGAGAGAGCGACGCACAGGCCGCGGCCGACGCCGCCACCGTGATGGTCGTCGAGACCCAACTGGCGCAGGGACAGATGGACAACGTCCGCCGCCGCGATCCCAAGAACCTGAACAACAGGATGAACCTGGCGCAGATGAAGGCGCTCACCCCATCGTTCAACTGGAAGGCGTATCTGGCGCTGGTGAAGCCGCCGGCGACGCATCATTACATCGTCAGCTCGCCGGAGTATTTCCGGGGCCTCGAAACAGCACTGAAAGAGCATCCGCTCGACCACTGGAAGGCCTATCTGCGGTGGCATCTGCTGCGCGCCTCGGCGGCGTATCTGAGCAAGGGCTTCGTGGAGGAGAGCTTCGACTTCAACGGCCGCACCCTGCAAGGGACGAAGGAGATGCTGCCGCGCTGGCGCCGCTGCGTCCGCGCTGCTGACCGCGACCTGGGCGAAGCGCTGGGACAGGCCTATGTCGAGCGAGCCTTCCCGCCCACCAGCAAGGAGCGCATGGTGAACCTGGTACACGCCGTGGAGAAGGCGCTGGCCCAGGACATCGACAGCCTGGACTGGATGACCCCGGAGACCAAGAAGCAAGCAGCGGTGAAGCTTGCGGCCATCGAGGACAAGATCGGGTATCCCAAGACGTGGCGCAACTACACTAGCGTCCGCATCACGCCCGCCAGCTACCTGGGGAACGTTCATCAGACGACCGCGTTCGAGTTCAAGCGGGTGCTCAACAAGGTCGGCAAGCCGGTGGACCGCGGCGAGTGGGGCATGACGCCGCCCACCATCAACGCTTACTACGACGCCCAGCTCAACACCATCAACTTCCCCGCGGGGATCCTGCAGGCGCCCTTCTTCGACGCCGCGCAGGACGAGAGCGTGAACTACGGCGCCATCGGCATGGTCATCGGGCATGAGATCACCCACGGCTTCGACGACCAGGGACGCAAGTTCGACGCCCATGGCAACCTGAAGGACTGGTGGACGGCGCAGGACGGCACCGAGTACGAGAAGCGCGGCAAGTGCATCTCCGACGAGTACACCCAGAGCGTCCCCGAGGCCGGTCCGGACGTGAAGCAGAACGGCCTGCTCACCCAGGGCGAGGACACCGCCGACAATGGCGGCCTGCGCATCGCCTTCATGGCCCTCTCCAATACGCTGAAGGACGACGGCAAGAGCGTGGACGCGCCCGGCCCCGACGGCCTGACCCCGCGCCAGCGCTTCTTCCTGGGCTACGCCAACGCCTGGTGCGGCAACCTGCGGCCGGAGATCATGCGCACCCAGGTGGTCACCAACCCGCACTCGCTGCCCAAGTACCGGGTGAACAACGTGGTCTCCAACATGCCGGAGTTCCAGCAGGCCTTCTCCTGCAAGAAGGGCCAGGCCATGGTTCGCGCGAACGCCTGCCGGGTCTGGTAGCCGCGCTTTGAGTCGAGTTGTGACGAACGGATAAGGCTGTTTTGGGGAACATCCCGACGGCGAAGCCGGAGGGAACCCTACCCGGGGGAGAACGTTGAGGAAGGGTAGGGCTCCCTCGCTGCGCTCGGGATGTTTCTTGGAAACCCGCTGCGTATTGCCGCTGCTTCTTGCCCGCTGTTAGACTGAGTTGTTTTGCCGGCCTTTCTAGAATCCTCTTGTAGCGGGTGCCCATGCTGAAACCCCAGGACATCGCCATCGTCAGCGGCGCGCGCACGCCCATGGGGCGCTACTGCGGCAAGCTGCGCGACTTTACCGCGCAGGAGCTGGGCGCAGTGGCGGCGCGCGAGGCCATCGCGCGCTCCGGGCTCGACCCCAAAGAATTCGACCACGCCGTCTTCGGCAACGCGCAGCAGACCTCGGGAGACGCGATCTACGGCGCGCGCCACGTGGCGCTCAAGGCCGGCCTGCCCATCGAGACTCCGGCTCTGACCGTCAACCGGCTGTGCGGCTCCGGCATGCAGGCCATCGTCAACGCCGCGCAGATGATCCAGCTGGGCGAGGCGAAGACGGTTCTGGCCGGCGGGATGGAATCCATGTCGCAGGCGCCGCACGTCATCCGCGGCATGCGCTGGGGCGTGGGCCTGGGCGAAGGCAAGCTTGAAGACTCGCTCATGGTCGCCCTGCTCGACAGCTACTGCGGCCTCTACATGGCCAACACGGCCGAGCTTTACGGCGAGCAGCAGGGCATCACGCGGCAGATGCAGGACGGGTTCGCGCTGCGCTCGCAGCGCCTGGCCGACGAGGCCTACAAGGCCTGCCGCATGAAAGAAGAGCTGACGCCGGTGCCGCTCAAAAATCACCGGGGCGAGCCCACCGGCGAGATGTTCACCGAGGACGACCACCGCCGTCCGCAGACCACCATGGAGGGTCTGGCCAAGCTGAAGGCCGCCTTCGGAAAAACGGGGACCGTCACCGCCGGCAACGCCAGTGGCATCGTGGACGGGGGCGCCGCTGTGGTCGTGATGTCGCTGGCCGACGCGGAGAAGCGCGGCCTGAAGCCGCTGGGGCGGATCGTGAGTTGGGGCATCGCCGGGGTCGAGCCCAAACTGATGGGCCGTGGCCCGGTGCCGGCGTCGCGCATCGCGCTCGAAAAAGCCGGCCTCAAACTCGAAGACATGGACCTGATCGAGGTCAACGAAGCCTTCGCCGCGCAGTATCTCGCCGTCGAGAAAGAGTTGGGGCTCGACCGCGACAAGGTCAACGTCAACGGTGGCGCGATCGCGCTGGGGCATCCGTTGGGCGCGACCGGGGCGCGGCTGGTGATGACCCTGCTCTATGAGCTGCGCCGCCGCAGGAAGAAGTACGGCCTGGCGACAGCGTGTATCGGGGGCGGGCAGGGCATTGCCATGATTGTGGAGAATCTGCAGGGCTAGGCTTCACCACGGAGACACGGAGGCACTGAGAACATCGGTTCTATTTCCTCCGTGTCCCCGTGCCTCCATGGTGAGAAAGGGACTTATATGACTATTAAGAAGGTAGGCGTACTGGGTTGCGGACTGATGGGCTCGGGCATCGCACAGGTGTGCGCGACTGCCGGTCTTGACGTCACCGTGCTTGAGGTGGAGCAGAAATTCCTCGACAAGGGCTTCGCCGGGATCGACAAATCGCTGGCCAAGTTCGCGGAGAAGCCGGAGAAGAGCGGCATCACCCCGGAGAAGGCGAAGGAGATCCGCGCCCGCTTGAAGGGCACGCTCAAGAAGGAAGACCTGGCGGATTGCGACCTCATCATCGAGGCCATCATCGAGAATGTCGAAGACAAGAAGAAGATGTACGCATCGCTCGACGGCGTGGTGAAAAAAGACGCCATCTTCGCCTCCAACACCTCTTCCATCTCCATCACCGAGCTGATGACGGCCACCCAGCGCTCGGAGCGCTTCGTCGGGCTGCACTTCTTCAATCCCGTGCCGCTGATGAAGCTGGTGGAGGTGGTGCGCACCATTGCCACCGCCGCCGACGTCTTCGAGAGCGTCTTCGAGTTTGCCGGCAAGCTGGGCAAAGTCCCGGTGCGGACCTCCGACAAGACCGGATTCATCGTGAACCGGCTGCTGGTGCCGTACCTGCTGGACGCCATCCGCGCCTACGAGGAGGGAGTGGGCTCCATCGCGGACATCGACCAGGCCATGAAGCTGGGCTGCGGCTATCCCATGGGGCCGTTCACGCTGCTCGACTTTGTGGGCCTCGACACCACCTACTACATCACCCACGTGATGTTCGAGGAGTTCAAAGATGCGCGCTTTGCCTCACCGCCGCTGTTGAAGCGGCTGGTGATGGCCGGGTGGTACGGGAAGAAGACGGGCAAGGGGTTTTACGACTGGAAGGATCCGGCGAAGCCGGTGCCCAGCTTTTGAAAAACACCCGAGCGAAGCGAGGGATATTTTCCCCAGAAACGAGGCAATCATGAGCTACGAAAATCTGAAATACGCCAAGAAAGACCAGATCGCTACCATCACGATCGACCGCCCGAAGGTCCTGAATGCGCTCAACATGGCGACCATGGAAGAGCTGCGGCAGGCCTTCACCGGCGCGCGCGACGACAAAGACGTCCGCGTAGTGATCCTCACCGGCGCAGGAGAGAAGTCGTTCGTTGCCGGGGCGGACATCAACGAGTTGGCCAAGCACGGCGCCGTCGAGGGCAAGGAGTACACGCACCAGGGCCAGTCGGTGCTCGACCTGATCGAGAACCTGGGCAAGCCGGTGATCTGCTGCATCAACGGCTTTGCGCTGGGCGGCGGATGCGAGCTGGCCATGGCCTGCACGTTCCGTCTGGCTTCGGAGAACGCGAAGATCGGGCAGCCCGAGGTGAAGCTGGGCATCATTCCCGGCTACGGCGGCTCGCAGCGGTTGCCGCGGTTGGTGGGCAAAGGTCTGGCCATGCAGATGCTCCTGAGCGGCGAGCACATCACGGCGCAGGAGGCGCACCGCATCGGCCTGGTCAACGAGGTGGTGCCGCAGGCGGAGCTGCTGCCTCGCGCCGAGGCCATCGCCAAGAAAATCATCGCCAACGCGCCGCTGGCGGTGCAGTACTGCATGGAAGCAGTGCACCGCGGCATGGAAATGAGCCAGGCCGAGGGCCTCTACCTGGAGGCCACGCTCTTCGGCATGTGCTGCGCGACGGAAGACAAGAAGGAAGGCACGACGGCGTTCCTGGAAAAGCGCGCCGCGAGCTTCAAGGGGAAGTGATGATCCGCGCCATCACCATCGTGCGCCGCACGCGCCGCCCGGCCGAGTTCGACTTGCTGGTCGAGTTCTTCGACTCGCTGGGCTTCGAGCGCGGGCAGGGCTGGAAGCGCGACACCGGAAACGGCGCGTCGTTCCTGGCCCCGGTCGGGAACCTGGAAATCGTTTCGGGACAGGCGCCGGCGGAAACCGATGTGCTGATCGAAGTCACCGACCTGGACGGCCTCTTTGCGCTGCTGAAGAAGCAGGAACGGAAGATCGTCAAGCCGATCACCCAGACGATGTGGGGGGCGCGGCTGTTCATCGCCGAGCCGGCGGAGGACGTGCGCGTCGCCTTCTTCGAATTCACCCACGCGACGAAGAAGAAGCGCGCCCTCGAAGGGGAGCTGTCCGCCCGGGGCCGCCGCTTCGGCATCGTGGTGAGCCGATTCAACTCGTTCATCACCGAGCGGCTGCTGGAAGGCGCGCACGACGGCCTGCGGCGCGCCGGCGCGCACGAGAAGGACATCGAGATCGTGCGCGTGCCCGGGGCCTTCGAGATCCCGGCCGCGGCGCGCGCGTTCGCCGAGAAGCGCAAGCCTGACGCCGTCATCTGCCTGGGCTGCCTGTTGCGCGGCGACACCACGCATTACGAGCACCTGGCCACCGAAGTCACGCGCGGCATCGGACAGTCGGCGCAGGAGACGGGCGTGCCGCACGCCTTCGGAGTCCTGACCTGCGAGACGCTGGAGCAGGCCATCGAGCGCGCCGGGCTGAAGGGCGGCAACAAGGGCCTGGAGGCCGCGCTGTCGGCGGTAGAAATGGCGAACCTGAAAAAAGCGATCCAGCATACGCCTTCCGCGCACGGGCACGAGCGCCGCGATCCGTCGCCGCGCGAGCGCCGCGCCAAGCTCCGCCTGAGCGACCTGGAACGAGTGACCCACAAGGTCACAGACAAACATCACAAGAAGCACTCCTGAGAGGCCGGCGAACCGCATGGGGACGCGTCGCAAATCGCGGGAGCTGGCGCTGCAGATGCTGTTCCAGGCGGACCTGGGCCGGCAGCCGGCAGAAGAGGTCCAGCGGACGTTCTGGGCGGAGCGCGCGTCGGTGGAGGCCGCGACGCGCAGCTTCGCGGACGAACTCTTCTCGGTCGCCCTCGAACGCGCGGCGGAGATCGACGCACTCATCGAGCAGCACGCCGAGCACTGGCGCATGGAGCGCATGGCGGTGGTGGACCGCAACCTGCTGCGGGCCGGCGTGGCCGAGTTCCTGGGCTTCCCGGAGACGCCCAGGCCGGTGATCATCAACGAGTCGCTGGAGGTCGCGCGCAAGTTTTCCGGGCCCGAGTCCGTACACTTCATCAACGGAGTGCTGGACGGCATTGCGCACGCGCTGGCGGATTCCGGTAGCGGCACGGCGCCGGCGCGCGAGCGGAAGAAGAAAGCATGAAGTGGACCGCGGAAGCCAGGGAGATGGTCGAGCAGTTGATTCAGGAGCTGCCGCTCCCGGTGCGCGACGGAGTGCAGCAGGCGGCGGAGCTGCGCGCCGAGGAACTCGCAGAAAAGAAATCAGCGCCAGAGATCTCGCTGGAGCTTGCGGTGGCGGCCTTCATCGAGTCCACGCCCGCCGATCTGCGCGAGCGGCTGAAACA
>DASYVL010000088.1 GCA_035937135.1 Terriglobales bacterium | reverse complement strand
GCCCGCAGCTGCCGCGGCGGCGCCCGCCGGAGCGGCCGCGCGGGTGAACCCGGCGCGCGCCATGCAGTACGTCGGCGAGATCGTCGGCATGGGGCCGCGGCCGGTGGGCAGCTCCGGGCATCGCAAGCTCGAGGACTACCTGCGCGCTCATCTGAAGAGCGACAACGTCGAAACGGACGAGTTCACCGCCACCACCCCCGCCGGCGCCTTCCCCATGCGCAACTACATCGCGCGCTATCCCGGGACGAAAGACGGCGTGATCGTCATCGCAACCCACTACGACACGATCTTCAGCCAGAAGGATTTTTTGGGCGCGAACGACGGCGGCTCCGGGACCGGGTTGCTACTGGAGCTGGCCAACCAATTCCGCGGAGGGAAGCGCGAAGGGCCGAGCGTGTGGGTGGTGTGGCTGGACGGGGAAGAGGCGTTCCAGAAATGGAGCGCGACCGACAGCGTTTACGGCAGCCGGCACCTGGCGGAGAAGTGGCAGAAGGACGGCACGGCGAAGAAGCTCAAGGCTTTAATCCTGCTGGACATGATCGGCGACGCCGACCTGAACATCGAGCGCGACTCCAACTCGACCCCCGCGCTGCTCGGCGTGATCGAGCAGGCAGCCACGCGCCTGGGCTACCAGTCGCACTTCTTCCGCCGCGAGATCGAGGTGGAAGACGACCACCGGCCCTTCGCGCGCGCCGGCGTCCCCGTGGCCGATTTGATCGACTTCGACTATGGCTACGGCAACGCCTTCTGGCACACCAAAGAAGACACGCTCGACAAGCTCAGCCCGCGGTCGCTGGAGATCGTCGGCAACGTGGTGCTGGAGAGCGTGCGGATGCTGGGCCAGTAGCAGCGCGGGTGGGTCGCCCGCTTCCACACACGCAAACGCAAGGTCCTTCGCCCGGCAAGGGCTCGGGATGACAGGGCTGCTGCGCCGCGAGAACGCCCTGGCGCGCGCTTCCACGCTGTGGCAGGGTAGGGGTCCTTCGACTCGGCCGTCGCGTCCGCTCCGACCTCGCTCAGGATGACAGATCAAAATCAAAGTCAAAATCAAAGTCAAAGTCAAAGGCAAACGCAAGGTCCTTCGCCCGCCCAGGCGGGCTCAGGATGACAGCCCTGGAGATTATGCCGGGGGCAGGGGTCCTTCGACTGCGCTCAGGATGACAGCGTGAACGGCGATGGTTTTTGTTTCTCTTTTCCTCCGCGTTGGGTTCTAATCCTGCGTCATGAAAGCTGCGTTTCGGCTCGACCAGCAGATGCAAACCCTGGGCCTATGGCCCGAGTGGCAGTCAGGAAAGCGCGGGCGCGCTCACTAGGCGGAGAGAACGATGCAGCTTTCGCTCATCGATTGGGTAGTCATCGCGGGCTACTTCGCCGTCAACCTGTTCATCGGGTGGATGTACTACCGGCGGGCCAGCGGCAGCGTCAGCGATTACTTCATCGCCGGGCGCAAAGTCCCCTGGTGGCTGGCCGGGACCTCCATGGTGGCCACCACCTTCGGCGCGGACACGCCGCTGGTGGTGACCGGCCTGGTCTACAAGTACGGTATCGCCGGGAACTGGCTGTGGTGGAACATGGCGCTGAGCGGGATGCTCACCGTGTTCTTCTTCGCGCGGCTGTGGCGGCGCGCCGGCGTGCTCACCGACATGGAGTTCGCCGAGCTGCGCTACTCCGGCAAGCCCGCCGCCTTCCTGCGCGGCTTCCGCGCCCTCTACCTGGCGCTGCCCGTCAACACCCTCATCATGGGCTGGGTGAACCTGGCCATGGCCAAGATCCTGGGCCTCACGCTGGGCGTCAGCAAGCTGCATGCCGTGATGTTCTGTCTGGCGCTCACCCTCATCTATACCGCCATCTCCGGGCTGTGGGCGGTGCTGTGGACCGACCTGCTGCAGTTCGTCCTCAAGATGACCATGGTCATCCTGCTGGCCATCTTCGCGGTGCAGGCGGTGGGAGGACTGGGCGCGCTCAAGACCAAGATCGCGCTGCACGACGCCGCGCTGGCGCAGGGAAGCTCGCTGGCCTTTGCTCCCGACTGGACCTCGGGATGGTTCCTGATGTTTCTGGTGTACCTGAGCCTGAACTGGTGGGCGAGCTGGTATCCGGGGGCGGAGCCGGGCGGCGGCGGGTACATCGCGCAGCGCATCTTCTGCGCGAAAAATGAAAAGCACTCCCTGGGCGCGACCCTGTGGTTCAACGTGGCCCATTACGCGCTGCGCCCCTGGCCCTGGATCCTGACGGCGCTGGTGGCGGTGGTGCTCTATCCCAAGCAG
>DASYVL010000087.1 GCA_035937135.1 Terriglobales bacterium | reverse complement strand
TCGAGGAAGATGCCCTTGGGCGCGGGCAGGATGCGGTTGATGGAGAAGCCGGTGTCGTCAATGCCGTCTTCGCCGCCCACTAGGCTGTCCGTGACCAGCGGCCGGTCGATCCAGGGCAGAACGTGGTTGTGCAGCGTGTTGACCACACCGAAGGCCGAGCGCATCTTTCCCACCCGGGCGACAAACCCTTTGGGCAGAGTGGTGAAGGTGATGTAGCCCTCCTCCAGGTTCACGCCATGCTCGCCGAAGGAGATGAAGAAGTCGGCCTTGGCATAGGGATCGACCACCGCCTGGATCCCCAGCTCGGCTTCGTGGAATTCGAGCGCCGGGCCGGGCTGGAAGGGATTGCCGCCGGCGGTGGCGATGAAGTCGCCGATCATGCTGATGTCCGGATTCAGCAGCTTGGCATTCTGCGGCGCGCCGCCAATCACGCCCCCCAGGGTCTGCTCCTGCGACTGCGCGGGAGCGGGCTGCGGGTAGGCATTCTTGGTCAGGGCGGTCTCACTGGAAGACGAGCCCGCCACCGTGGAGGGCGCGGCCGGCAGCGCCTGCGCCTCCTTCAGTGTCTTGACCTCGGCCTCCAGCGCCAAGATTTTTTCTTCGAGCGCCTTCAGGCGCGCGGCGGTATCGTCTGGTGCGGTGTGTGGGGCCGCAGCCGGGACCTGCCCTTGGGCAAAGCACACGTCGGTCAAAGCAAGCAACAACGCAATAACAAGAATCTTTCTCATGGGAAGCCTCCTCCCAAACAGATTTAGTGGATTTCCCAGGGGGGCCCGTTGCTCTCCGCCGGTTCAGCGAGAAGAAACAGGAGTCGGAACCGGTGGCGTTGTCCGGCTCAGGCTACGGGGGGCGGGCGGACGCGGTGGACCGACTCCTCGCCGGGCGCGTGGACGTCCGGCGGGCTGGGCGGAACCGTAGCCTCGGCGGCCACGTAGGGAGAAGCGGAAACCGCGACGCTTCCCAGCGGCGCCGCCTGCGAGTTTAGGCAGACTCCACAGCGCGCCGCAGCGTTCGAGTCCAGGGTGTCGCTGATCTGCTTCGACGCCGGGAGCATTCCGCGATGCGTGTGCACCGCCTGCGCGCTCGCGGTCACCAGAAACAGCAGCGCCAGCAGCAGGGCCGTCCACCTTCTGTGGGCGGGCACGCGATGGCTGTGGGAAGAGAGTCTCACTGCGTTGCTTGGATGCGGCCTGGCTCCCCGCACATGGGGGAATCTCAGGCCGGAATCTGGGATTGTAACACCCTTGCCCCCGGCGGGACTGCGTTGCGAGTCCCACGCGGCTGTGCTAACTTATAGCAACGTCAGAGGTTAGCCTTGCAAATAGCGGCTCCAAAAGGGCTCGACCGCCGCGAGACGGAAATCTACTCCGGGCTCGACCCCGCCCAGCTTCCCAGACACATCGCCATCATCATGGACGGCAACGGGCGCTGGGCCCGCCGGCGCCACCTGCCGCGCATCGCCGGACATCGCGCCGGGGTGCGCTCAGTGCGCTCCACGGTCGAGACCGCCGCCCGCATCCACCTGCAAGCCCTTACCCTCTACGCCTTCTCCGCCGAGAACTGGCAGAAGCGTCCGCGCACGGAAGTGGAATTCCTCATGCACCTGCTGCGCAAATATTTGAAAGATGAACTGCCCACGCTGATGCGCAACAACGTCCGGCTGGATTACATCGGGCGCCGCCACGAGTTGCCGCAGGAGGTGCAGGAGCGCATGGCCTGGGCCAAGGAAGAAACCGCCCGCAACACCGGGATGACGCTGACCCTGGCGCTCAACTACGGAGCGCGCGCCGAGCTGGTGGACGCCTTCAACGACATCGTCAACGCCGCCGCCTTGAACGGCGGCCTGGCTCACCTGAAGATCGACGAAGACCTCATCCAGAGGCACCTCTACACCCGGCACCTGGGCGATCCCGACCTGGTCATCCGCACCAGCGGCGAGATGCGGCTGAGCAATTTCCTGCTGTGGCAGGTGGCCTACGCCGAGATTTACGTGACCGGGACCCTGTGGCCGGAGTTCCGCGGCCGCCACCTGCTCGAATCCATCGCCGAATATCAGAAGCGCGAGCGGCGCTACGGCGGATTGGGCCACGCCGACGGCAGCCCCAGCTAGATGCCTGCCTCTGTGACACTCGAGCGCGACATCGCTTCCAAGTGCGACACCCTGCGGCTAAAGCCGCAGGGTGTCAAGGTTTTCAGACGCCTCGTATCAGAGCACGACTTCAGTCGTGCCGAACAGACGTTCAGAGAGAGAGGGGCTTTAGCCCCTGAGGTCACGCCGTGAAGCGCGTCCTCACCGCGGTCGTGCTCATCCCGCTGGTGCTGCTAATCACCTTCAAGGCACCTGTTTGGCTTTTCGCCGCGGCTGTGGCACTGGTGGCCCTGCTGGCCATGCGCGAATACATGGACCTGGTGAAGGCGTATGGATTCACGTCCTTCCCGCTCTTAACCTACGCTCTCGTCGTCCTGTACTTTCTGCTGCTGGGCTTCACGGGCAGTCGGCTCGAGGATGCCGAAGTCGGCGGGATCTTTTTTCTTCTTGCGGGCAGCGCCGCCCTGATTCCGGCGTTTGTCTATGGTCTGATCGCACTCCGCCAAGACTTGCGTACGGCTGCTCCCAGCGCGGCCTTGTCGGAGTTTGGATTCATCTATGTGGCCTTCGGCCTGGGCACACTCGTGCTTCTGCGAACGCTGCCGCTTGGCTCTTTCTATCTTCTGTATCTCTTCGTTATCGTCTGGTCCGGAGACATCTGCGCCTATTACGTCGGCACCTCGATGGGAAAGCACCGCCTGGCCCCGGAAATCAGCCCCAAGAAAACCTGGGAAGGAGCGGTCGCCTCTGTTGTGGCGGCGAGTGTGTTGGGCGCATTGATCCTCCACTTCTCGCCCCAGATCGTCGGCTGGTCGCAACAGCACGGGCTGATTGCAAACCTCGATTGGCCCGCCCGGGAACAGTCCTTCCAACCCTTGGCGAATCGAATCGAGACGCCAGAGGCGTATTCGCTTCCCTTGTGGAGGGCACTGGTATGCTCCGCACTCATCAACGTTGCCGCGCAATTTGGGGACCTGGTGGAATCCATGATCAAGCGCGGCGCGAATGTGAAGGACTCAGGATCGATCCTGCCCGGACACGGAGGCGTTCTGGACCGCGTGGACGCGCTGCTGTTCGCCGCGCCCTTCGGTTTTGCCGTGATACTATTCGCCGTAAGCTCCTGAATCGAATTTCTTTACCTCCATGAAGCGCCTCGCCATCCTGGGCTCCACCGGCTCCATCGGACGCAGCACGCTCAGCGTGGTGGAGTCGAATCCTGAGCGCTTCTCCGTGGCTACCCTCGCCGCGGGCGGCAATGTGGACGCAGCCTTCGAGCAGGCCCAGCGCTGGCGGCCGCGCGTGGTTTCGATGGCCGCCGAGGCCGACGCCGACAAGCTCCGAGGCAAGCTGAAGACCGCCGGGCTCGCCGACATTGAAGTGATGAGCGGGGCCGCCGGCTCCGTCCGCGTGGCCACTCATCCGGAAGCCGACTTCGTGGTCAGCGCCATCGTCGGCGTGGCGGGTTTGGAAGCGACTTACCAAGCCGTCAAAGCGGGCAAGACGGTCGGCCTGGCCAACAAGGAATGCCTGGTCGCGGCGGGCGAACTGATCACGGCGGAAGCGAAGAAGCAGGGCAAGCCGCTGCTGCCCATCGACAGCGAGCACAACGCGCTGCATCAGTGTCTGCGCGGCGGAGAGGCCAAGGAAGTCGAGCGCATCTGGCTGACCGCCTCGGGCGGGCCCTTCCTCAACACTCCCGCGAAGGACTTCGACTCCATCACCGTAGAGCAGGCGCTCAACCATCCCACATGGAAGATGGGAAAGCGCATCACCATCGACTCGGCCACGCTGATGAACAAGGGCTTCGAGGTCATCGAAGCCTGCCGGCTCTTCGACCTGCCGCCCGGCAAGGTGAGCGTGATGGTGCACCCGCAGTCCACCATCCACTCCATGGTCGAGTTCGTG
>DASYVL010000086.1 GCA_035937135.1 Terriglobales bacterium | reverse complement strand
GGCGACGGCATCGTGAAGCACTCCGCCAAGAAGATCCGGCGGCTCTACGGCGACAAGATCCTGGCCGGGTTTGCCGGCTCCACCGCCGACGCCTTCGCCCTGTTCAGCCGCTTCGAGACCAAGCTGGAGCAGTACCAGGGCAACCTGGGCCGGGCGGCGGTCGAGCTGGCCAAGGACTGGCGGACCGACAAGACCCTGCGGCAGCTCGAAGCCCTGCTGCTGGTCGCCGACCAGGGCCAAACTTTCCTTATCAGCGGCGCTGGAGACGTGATCGAGCCCGACGAGGGCATCGCCGCCATCGGCAGCGGCGGCCCGTACGCCACCTCTGCCGCCCGCGCCCTGGCCGAGCACACCCAGCTCTCCGCCCGCCAGATCGCCGAGGAGGCCATGAAGATCGCCGGCAAGATCTGCATCTACACCAACGACATATTCACCATCGAGGAGTTGTAGCTTTTTCTGAAGACCGAGAACTGAGAACCGAGAACTAGACCATGGCCATCTATCTGCCCGGCACCGTGGAAGAAGAGCAGGTCCTGCTGGACGAACTCACGCCGCGCGAGATCGTGGCCGAGTTGGACAAGTACGTGGTGGGGCAGCACGCAGCCAAGCGCGCCGTGGCCATCGCGCTGCGCAACCGCATGCGCCGCCAGAAGCTGGCGCCCGAGCTGGCGGAAGAGATCATGCCCAAGAACATCATCATGATCGGCCCCACGGGTGTGGGCAAGACGGAGATCGCGCGCCGCCTGGCCAAGCTCGCCAACTCTCCCTTCCTCAAGGTGGAAGCCTCGAAGTTCACCGAAGTGGGCTACGTGGGCCGAGATGTGGATTCGATGATCCGCGACCTGGTGGAGATCGCCGTGGAGATGGTGCGTGGGGAGAAGCTCGAGGACGTGGCCGACAAGGCCGAGCTCAACGCCGAGGAGCGCGTGCTCGACCTGCTGCTGCCCGCCGCCTCCTTCCAGAAGCCGCCGGAATCGGGCGGCGTGGGCTTCGCCGCCGAAGGCTCGGGGGAATCCTACTCGCGCGGCCGCGAGAAGCTGCGCCAGCAATTGCGCGAGGGCAAGCTCGACGACCGCGTGGTCGAACTCGACGTGCGCGAGAAATCCTTCCCCGCCTTCGAGATCATCTCCAACCAGGGCGTGGAGGAAATGGACATCAACATCAAGGATATGATGCCCAACATCTTCGGCCAGCGCACCAAGAAGCGGAAGATGAAGGTCTCCGAAGCCATCGAGTACATGATCCAGGAAGAGGAGCAGCGCCTCATCGACATGGAGCAGGTGACGCGCACCGCGGTGTCGCGCGTGGAGCAGTCGGGAATCATTTTCCTGGATGAGATCGATAAAATCGCCGGGCGCGAGTCCGGTCACGGGCCCGACGTCTCGCGCGAGGGCGTGCAGCGCGACATCCTGCCCATCGTCGAAGGCACCACGGTCAACACCCGCTACGGCATGGTGCGCACCGATCACATCCTGTTCATCGCCGCCGGCGCCTTCCACGTCTCCAAGCCTTCGGACCTCATCCCCGAGCTGCAGGGCCGCTTCCCCATCCGGGTGGAGCTGAAATCGCTGACCATCGGGGACTTCATCCGCATCCTCACCGAGCCCAAGTCGTCGCTGGTGAAGCAGTACACGGCGCTGCTCGAGACCGAGGGGCTGAAGCTGGAGTTCACCCGCGAGGCCCTGGACGAGATCGCCAACTTCGCCTTCCGCGTGAACGAGGGCACGGAGAACATCGGCGCCCGCCGCCTGCATACCATCATGGAGCGCGTGCTCGACGAGATCAGCTTCGACGCTCCCGAGATGAAGACTCGCGAGGTCACCGTGGACGCCGACTACGTGCGCAAGATGCTCGCCGACATCGTCAAGGACCAGGACCTCAGCCGCTACATCCTGTAGCGCCGGCGTCTCGGCGGCAACGAAGCTCTCCAACTCGCTAGGACTGTGTGGCACAGGCGTCCTCGCCTGTGCGATTGTCGCGGGTAACCCGGCGTCTCGCCGGCAACGATGCAGTTCACGACTCCGCCGCCCGGCACCGTATGACGCACGCTCGCCGCTTCTGTTAGTCTGTTCCACCTCGCATGCGAATCTTGCAGCATCTCTCCGGCCTGGCGGGACTTCTGGCGCTGGCGCTGCTCACCGGCTGCGGCGCGCAGGGCAACCCGCAGCCGCCCTCGCTCGACCTTCCCAAGCCGGTCGCGGACTTGAGGGCGGCACGCAAGGGAGACAGGGTCCTGCTCAACTGGACCGCGCCCCGCGA
>DASYVL010000085.1 GCA_035937135.1 Terriglobales bacterium | reverse complement strand
AGTCCGGCCGCCAAAACGATTCCCAGAAGACGGTTCTTGCCTGCGAAAAACGACACCAATCTCACTCCAAGTTAAGTCTTAAGTATAACGAAGTCCGCACCTTCCAGACATTCAACCTCAGGGGCGCGTACCTCGGGATGCACCGGCCTGAGCGCCGGCGCGTTGGGGTCTTGGGGTTTTAGATGCAGGAGGTTAGTGGAAGGTCGCCTGACCCCAGCGGAGAGGTGGCGGCTCCCGCTCTAGGTACAATGGAGCGATGGCCAAGCCCCGATACACGCCCCAGCACGCCCGCTCCGGGCTCAGCGCCCGCTTCCCGGCGATCGAGACCTGGCCCAACCAGTTCCCGGCCTACGAGATCGTCATCGACATCCCGGAGTTCACCTCCGTCTGCCCCAAGACCGGCTTGCCGGATTTTGGCGTGCTCTCCATCCGCTACATGCCGGCGCGGCGCTGCCTAGAGTTGAAGTCCCTCAAGGAATACCTGCTGACTTATCGCAACCTCGGCATCTTCCAGGAGAACATCGTCAACCGGGTGCTGGAGGACGTGGTGCGCGCTGCGCGGCCCAAGTGGGCGGTGGTGAAGGGCGGCTTCCGCCCCCGCGGCGGCATCGGCACGGTGATCAAAGCGCGCTGGCCCCGGCCCCGCAAGTAGGCCGCGGCTTCGCCGGCGCAGCGTGTAAGATTCCGCCCACCCAATGGAGCCCCAGTCCTCCCCGCCGCGCCTGCCGGCCAAAGACGATCCCAAGATCATCTTCGGCTGGTGCATGTACGATTTTGCGAACTCCGCCTACATCACCATCGCCGTCGGCCTGCTGCCGGTGTACTTCGCCACCGCCATCATCGGCCCGGGCGGCCTCTTTTTTCGCGGCACGCGCTATGAGGCGGATACGCTGTGGGCCCTGCTGGTGGGAACGGCGGACCTCATCGCCTTCGTTTGCGCGCCGGTGCTGGGCGCCATCGCCGATTTCTCCGCCGCCAAGAAGCGCTTCCTGCTCTTTTTCACCTACGTAGGCTCGCTGGCCGCGACCCTACTCTACCTTTCCCACACCGGCGACGTGTACCGCACCATGATCCTCTTCCTCGTCGCCCAGATCTCATACACCAACGCCAACGTGGTGTATGACGCCTTCCTGCCCCAGATCGCATCGCCAGAGAAGATGGACTGGGTCTCCGGCAAGGGATTCTCTTACGGCTACGTGGGCGGCGGATTGCAGTTCGCCCTCGCCCTGCTGCTGGTGGTGGGACACCAGAGGCTGGGAATCTCCCAGGAACTCGCGGCGCGCATCGGCATCGCTAGCGCAGGCCTGTGGTGGGGCGGCTTCACTCTGTACACCGCCCGGCATCTGCGGGAAGGACCCCCGCTCGAGAAGTTGCCGGAGCGATACCGTGGCTGGCCCCGCCCCCTGGCCTTTGCCGCCGTCGGACTCTTGCGCACTCTGCGCACCACCCGGCGCGTGCGCCGCTTCCGCCACCTCGCCCTCTTTCTCCTCGCCTTCATGCTGTATAACGACGGCATCCAGACGGTAATCAACCTGGCCACCACCTATGGGACGGTAGAACTGCAGCTGCCGGTGTGGGTGCTGATGGGTACGCTGCTGGTCATCCAGGTGGTGGCCACCTTCGGCGCGCTTGTTTTCAGCCGCCTGGCGGAGCGCATCGGGACCAAGCCCGCCATCATGACCACGCTGGTACTGTGGTCGGGCGTGGTTGCCTACGCCTACTTCATTCACAGCGCCACCGAGTTCTTCATCCTGGGGATGATCGTGGGAGTGGTGCTGGGCGGCTCGCAATCGCTCAGCCGGTCGTTTTACGGCTCCATGGTGCCGGAGGCGGCCAGCGCCGAGTTCTTCGGCTTCTACACCGTGTTCACCAAGTTTTCTTCCGTCTTCGGCCCGCTGGTTTTCGCGGTCATCAAGCAGATGGCCGGCTCCTCGCGCCTGGCCATTCTCTCGCTGGTGGTATTTTTTGTTGTAGGACTGGCGCTGCTGGCGCTGGTCAACGAGACCAAGGCGCGCCAGGCCCGGCTGGAGGCGGCCTTCTGATGGGAGCGTCCGCCTGATGCACTGGTTCTACGGTATCCTGGGCGCGGTGCTGGCGGC
>DASYVL010000084.1 GCA_035937135.1 Terriglobales bacterium | reverse complement strand
AACAGCAGGACGAGGAAGACGCACAGAATGGCGAGCAGCAGCACCAGCACCAGGTCGTGGAACGAGCGCTGCTGTTCCTGGTAGGTCCCTCCGTACTCGACCCGGATGCCCGGGGGCAGGTGGAGGTCCGCGACCGCCTTGCGGACGGCGGTCACGCCGCTTCCCAAGTCCCGCCCTTCCAGGCGGGCGGTGACGGCAACCATGCGCTGCAGGTTCTCGCGCCGGATCTCGGTCTGCCCGGGCAGCTCCGTCAGCCGCGCCAGCGAACCCAGGGTGGCGGTATGCCCGCTGGCGCTGTTGAGCAGAGTATTGCTCATGGCCTCCAGCGACTCGCGGTGGGCCTCGGGATAACGGACGCGGATGGCATAGGCGCGGTCGCCGACCACCACAGGCGTGGACGCCGGTTCTCCTTGCAGGATGGCGGCAGCATCGGTAGAGACCTCTTCCGGCGTGAAGCCGGCCCGGGCTGCCGTCATGGGATTGACCTCGAAGCTGACCGCGGGGCCGCTGATGGTGTTCTCGATCCCGTCCAGCTCATCCACCACGCCGGGGACCTTGTGGATGGCCTCGGCGACTCGCGGCGCCCATTCCCGCAGGAGAGCGGCATCGGGGGAGAAAAGCTTGATCTGGATGGGTTCGGGGGCACCGGTGAGATCCCCGATCATGTCCTGGAGGGTCTGCAGAAACTCGACGCTGACAGCGGGCTGCTGCCGCGCGATCTTTTCGCGCACCTCGGCCATGATGTCATCAATGCCGCGGTGGCGGCTGTACTTGAGCTTGACCGAGATGTCGCCGGTGTTGGCCTCGGTGACTGTGGCCAAGCCGAGCTGCATGCCGGTGCGCCGCGAGGTTCCTTCCACCTCGGGAATCTCGCGCAGCATGCGCTCGATGTGAGTGACCACCCGGTCGGTCTCCTGCAAGGAGCTGCCTGCGGGCATGACGTAGTCGATGACGAAGCCTCCCTCATCCATCTCCGGCAGCAGGTTGGTGCCCAGCATCTCGTAGGAGAGAAAAGAAACCAGGGTGACGCCGGCGGCCAGGAGCGCGACCTGCCCGGGGTGGTGCAAGGCAAGGCGCAGCCAGCGCTCGTAGAAGCGGATGACGGCGGCCAGGCGCGTATCGCTCTGCGCCGCGGGGGCTTCCCCCGGCTTCAACGGATGAATCAAGTACTGGCTCAGAGTCGGGGTCCAGCTCATGGCCAGGGCCAGGGAGACGCCGAGAGAAACGGCCACGGTGATGGCCAGCGCGCGGAAAAAGGTCCCGGTCACGCCGGTGATGGCGATCAGCGGCAGGAAGACGACGATGGGGGTGATGGTGGAGCCGATGAGGGGGACGGTGATCTCGCGCAGGGCGGCGTGGATGGCGTCGAATCCGGATTCGCCCGTGTCGCGGTGGCGGACGATGTTCTCCACCACCACGATGGCGTTATCAATGACCAGGCCCACGGCGGCGGCCAGCCCTCCCAGGGTCATGAGGTTGAAGCTCTGTCCCACGAGCTTGAACACGATGCAGGTGATGAGCAGCGTCACCGGGATCACGAGTCCGGCCACGATCGAGGTGCCCCAATCGCGCAGGAAGAGCACCATGATGATCGAGGCCAGGATGAGTCCCATGAGGACCGCATCGCGCACGCTCTGGACGGACTCGCCGACGATGGTGGACTGATCGTAGAAGGGCAGCAGGTGGATGCCGACCGGCAGCGACTGCTGGATGCGGGCCACCTCGTTGTGAACCTCTTCGGCCACCGTCATGGTGTTGCTGTCCGGCTGGCGGTTGATGTTGAGCAGGACCGCGGGTTTGCCGTTGGACGTGACCCGGGTATAGACGGGCTTCACCGAGGGGCCGACGCGGGCGACGTCGCCGATGCGCACCGGGATCCCAGCGGGCGTGGTCTTGACCACGATGTCGGCGACCTGCGCGGGACTCTTAACCTGGCCGTTGACCAGCGCCAGGAACAATTGGTGGTTGCGCTCCAGCAGGCCGGGGGACTCGATGAGGTTGGTGCGGCGGATGGCCTCCAGCAGATCGGTCACCGTGACCTTGGCGGTGAGCAGCTTGGCGGAATCGGGGGTGATCTGGAACTCGGGCTCCTGCCCGCCTTGGACGGTCACTGTGGAGACGCCGACCAGGCGATTCAACCGCGGCTTGATCTCATAGGTGGCCAGCTCCCAGAGCTGCGTCTGGGGAACCGTATCCGACGTCAGGCTGTACCCCAGGATGGGAAAACTGGCAAAGGTCAGGCGGTGGCTCTCGATCCTCGCAGTGGAGGGAAGCGCGGACTGCGCCCGAGTGAGCGCCGAATCCACCAGTTGCAGCGTCTGAACCATGTCCACATTCCAGTCGAAGGAGAGGTCGATCTCGGCGGAGCCGCGGCTGGTGATGGAGCGCACCTGTTGCAGACCGGGGACGGTGTTCACCGCCTCCTCCAGGGGCCGGGTGACCGTGACCAGCATCTGGTCGATGGGCATCACGCCGTTATCCACGCCAATGACGATGCGCGGGAAATTGGTGGTGGGAAAAACCGAGACGGGGATAGTGAAGGCCACATACCCGCCCACCAGAGCCAGCGTGAGGATCAGGAAGATGATGGACCGGGTGTGGCGGGCGAACCAGTGGCCGGACTGCTCCAGAGCCGCCGGCCGGCGTACGCGGTCGAGAAGAGAGCGCAGATTCATAAATGACAGACTGAAGTTCCTGCGGGCGGCTCAGTCGCTAATCGCTATTCTGGCGGCGCAGGCCCCGTCTCCACCCGAACCCGGGTGTTGTCGGGCAAACCATAGGCGCCGGCGGTGATGACCTGCTCGCCGGCCTTGAGTCCGGTTGTGATCTGCACCAGATCGCCGTTGCGGACCCCCAGCTTGACCGTGCGCTGGTGAGCGCGCTGATCGGAACCCATGACCATCACCGAGACTCCACCATCCGGCGCGGTCAGAACCGCGGAGGCAGGCACCACGATGGCCTGCGGGTCCTGCTGCGCCGGGATGGAGACCCGCACGGTGGTCCCCGGCTTCAATGCCCGGGCCTGGTTGGGGGCCTGGATCCAGATCTCCACCGTGGTGCTGTCGATGTCGAGCGCGGGACTGACCAGGGTGACTTTCCCGGGAACCTCCGCCTCGCTCCCTGGGACCTCCAGGGTGGCGGCGTCTCCTGCTTTCAGCAGCGCCGCTTCTTCCTGGGGGATGTGGGCCTTGGCGATCACCTGCGAAAGATCCATCACGGTCACCAGAGGCGTTCCCGCGGGCGCCATCTCCCCGGGATACAAGGGCCGCTCGGTCACCACGCCGTCGATGGGACTGCGGATCTCGGAGTAGCTGAGCTGGCTGGCCGCGCCCACGTATCGTCCCTTGGCGGCAGTGAGCTCTCCAGAAGCGGCGCGCAACTGGCGCTGCCTTCCTCCAGCCTTCAGCGCGGCCAGGTGTTTGCTGGCGATCTCAAACTGGGCGCGGGCCTGAGTGAGGGCGACGCCCGCCTCGTCCATTTGCTTGCGGGGCAGGGCGCCCTGGTGGTACAAGTCCTGCCGGCTCTGAAAAACCTTTTGCTGGGCTTCGAAGGCCGCTTGCGTCTGTTCCAACTCCAGCTCCGCTTTCTGCATTCCTTCCGGGACACCGGCCGCAGTTGTGCTCTCATAGCCGGCCTGGGCCTGCTCGTAGGAACCCTTGCTCTCCATCTCGGCCGCGGCCAGGTCCCGGTTCTCGAGCACGGCCAGCAACTGTCCGCTGCGCACCTTGCTGCCCCGGTTGACGTAAAAAGCATGCACCGGAGCACTGATCTTGGGAGTGACCGCCGCCTTGTTCAGCGGGAACAGGACCGCCTCCGAGGTGATCATCCGGGCGATGGCGGTGCGCTTGGCCACGGCGGTCTGCACGGTGACCACTGGCTCGCTTTCCTTCGAGCCGGAACAGGCAGTGGAGACGAGCGCAGCCGCGACCACCGCGGCCACCGCTGCGCGCAGCACGGCTGCCCTTCGCCGCCCGGGCGCGTTCCGCCGAATCCCGCTGGTCATTTCCATAGGTTCATATGATACGGCCTAGTAAGTCCCGGTCAGCGTCTGCAGGCTTGCCAGTGCCACCCGATAGCGCGCCTCGCCATCGTCGTAGGCGTTGCGCGCCTGGGTGAGTGTGTTCTGCGCGTCCACCACCTCCAGCACCGA
The DNA here is from genome assembly GCA_035937135.1 of Terriglobales bacterium. NCBI lineage: Bacteria > Pseudomonadati > Acidobacteriota > Terriglobia > Terriglobales > Terriglobales bacterium. The sequence goes on along the minus strand of DASYVL010000084.1, from coordinate 116 downwards.
AGCTTCCCCGGACTGGTAGCGCAACATGGTCAGATGCAGGCTCTCGGAGGCCAACTCAGCGGAGCTGCGCAAGGTTTCCAGCTCCGAGCGGGCGGCCTCCGCCTCCCCGTAAAAGG
>DASYVL010000083.1 GCA_035937135.1 Terriglobales bacterium | reverse complement strand
GTTCAGTACTACGTGGATGGGCGAAGCCTCGGGCTTGCCGGCAGGCTTCAGGACCAGGAAGCGGTCTGAGGTGGGCCCGGGCGCGAAGGCCACGCTCTCCGGGGGCAGGGGCAACTCCTGCGGCGTGCCGAACTGGAAGGTCGCGGGATCCGAGATGGGCACTGTCATGAGCTTGGTGCCGCCGATGAAGTAGAGTTCCTTGTCGTCGTGGCTCCACTGTGGGTTCCCGCCGCCCCCGTTGGAGATCTGCCACTTGCTTCCCGGTCCCGGGAACGCGGCGACGTAAACTTCCGCGCGCCCGGATTCATCCGACTGGTAGGCCAGCCATTTGCCGTTGGGCGAAAGCTTGGCCCCCTGCTCGGACGCGGGACTTTGAAGGAACTTGGTGAGCTTGCGGTCGCCTTTCAGGTCAACGAAGAAGACGTCTTCCCGGGTCTTGTTCTCCTGCACGTCTCCGAACAGGTAGCGCCCGTCGCGGGACCAATCGGTCACAGTCAGCCAGGAGGGGGAGTCCACCAGGTTCTGCTGAGTTCCCGCGCCGCTGATGGGCTGCGTCCAGAGCTGGCCGTGCGAGCCGTTGCTGTTCGTGTCGACCGCAACCATGTTTCCGTCCGGAGAGAGGGCGTAGCTGAGGTTTGCCGCCTCGGCGAAGGTCGCCCGCGACATGTTATTGCGCTTCAGGTCCACCACCCAGACGTCCGCGTTCTGCGAATCCTTGTCCACCCGGGCCAGCGCCAGTTTGCTGCCATCCGCGGATAGTTGCGGATCAAAGTACAGCCCCGGCTCGCCCACTTTCTCCAGCTCGCGGCCGCCGCGGTCCATCCATGTCGCCTGCGTGGAGGTGGAGACGCTCTTGCGGTACAGCAGCATGCCGCTGCCAGAGGCGGCAAAGTACGCCATATCGCGCGCGTTCCAGTAATCCACCTTCTCGGCCACCGCGATGGGGCTGCCCTTCACCTTCAGGCTGCCCAGGTCGAACTGCTGCGCCACCAGGTTGCCGTCCTTCAGGTAGAGCAGGTAGCCGCCCGAATACTGCGCGTTGGAGGCGCGCTCCAGCACCTGCTTGGGCTCGCCGCCCTTCAGCGAGCCGGCGTAGAGACTGCCGGCCACCGTTCCCGCGGGTTCGCGCCTGATGAACAGAAAGTGCTCGCCGTCAGGCAGGAAGTAGGGATTGCGGTGCGTCCATGCCGCCTTGGCATTGGTCACCTTCTCCGGCGTTCCCCCGCCCTCGGGGACGCGGTACAGCGATTCATAGATGTTGGGCGTGAAGATGATGGTGCCGTTCGGGCTCCAACTGCCGCCGCGCCCCTCGGGCGCGTCGCAAAGGATCTGCACCGGGCCGCCTGCAGCCTCGATCTTCTTCAGCTTGCCGCCCGAGAAGAAGGCGACCGAGCGGCTGTCGGGGGACCAGAAGACGAAGGCGGCGCCCTCGGTGCCTTCCAGCGCGTCCGTCCGACCCGAGGCCAGGTCGCGGACCCAGAGCCGCGCGCCTTTGGGGTTGCCGGCTACAAACGCCAGCTTGGTCTCGTCGGGTGAGATGGCAGGCGCACCGAGAAGCGCTCCGACGAAAACCATCCCGGGCGGAGGGCTAATCTCGGCCGCGAGCGGCCGCTCTCTCTGCCGCAGATGCCCACTCAGGACCACCGCCGTGATTGCCGCAGCCAACGCCGCCGCCCAGCCGACCCCCGCAGCTGCCAGCAGCAGGCGCTTGCGCAGAAGCCGCTGCGCCGCCACCGGAGCTGCGACTCCCGCCTGCGAGCCGCCCTCCAGGATCCAGTGCAGTTGCAGGTTCAGATCGTGCGCCGTCTGGAAGCGCTCGTCCGGGTCTTTGGCCAGGCAGGTCTTCACCACCCGCTCCAGCGCCGGCGGGGTCATGGGCTGCAAGGTGGTGATGGCCGGCGGCTCCGACGACAGGATGGAGGCGATCAGGCTGGCCCTGGTCTTACCCGTGAACGCCGGCCGCCCCGTCGCCGCCTCGTAGACCACCATGCCCAGAGCGAAGATGTCGGTGCGCGCGTCCGCTTCGCGGCCCTCGAGCTGCTCCGGCGCCATGTATTGGAACGTCCCCATGATGGTGCCTTCGGCGGTCAGCTTGCGGTTCTCCGCCGTCAGCTCGCTGAGCGCGGCCGCCATGGGCGCCGGTTGTTCCGTCAGCTTGGCCAGGCCGAAGTCCATCAGCTTGGCGCCCGACTTGGTGAGCATGACGTTCGAAGGCTTCAGGTCGCGGTGGATGATTCCCTGCTTGTGCGCCGTTTCCAGCGCGTCGGTGATCTCGATGGCCAGCCGCAGCACCTGCTCCGCCGGCAGCGGCCCGCGCTCCAACCGCTGCTCCAGGGTTTCGCCTTCCAGGAACTCCAGCACCAGGAAGGCGGCGCCACCCTGCTCGCCCACGTCGTAGAGGGTGCAGATGTTGGGATGCGACAGGTTGGAGACCGATTTCGCTTCGCGTTCCAGGCGCTGCTTGAGCGCAGGATTGTCGGAGAGATGCTGGGGCAGGACCTTGATAGCGACGGTGCGGTCGAGCCGCGTGTCGCGCGCGCGATACACCTCGCCCATCCCGCCCGCGCCTACCGGCGAGAGAATCTCATAAGGGCCAAACTTGGTTCCGGCGGCGATGGACATGAGTGCCGCGCATTATAGCTCGGGTGACCCTTTGGCTTGACCTCTCGTCCTCCTCTTGCTATACAGGCGCTCTCCCTAGGAACATTCCAAATCGTTATGTGGCGCAACCTGCGCTCCCGGAGCCTTCCATGCCCAAGGTGCGCGTCATGAGTTGGGCGGGTCGGCGCCCGCCCCGGCGAAATGAGCCGTAGAGACGTTGCATGCAACGTCTCTACTTCCCCGTCTTCTCCCGGATCCTTGCCAGGCTGACGACGGCCCGGGTGACCGTGCCCCGGCCGAGCTCCTGCTCGCCGTTGCGCACCGAGACGCGCAGCACGTAGAAGCGCCCGTCGAAGGACTCCAGCACCGCCTCCGCCCGCGCCACCGTCCCGATCCCGGCCGAGGCCCGGTGCTCGATGTGGATGGCCGTGCCGACACTGATCTCATCCCCCTCGCAGTAGGGATGCAGGGCGTGGAAAGCCGCCGTCTCCATCAGCCGGATCATGTCCGGGGTGGAGTACACCGGCGGCAGCATTTCGTGATGAGAGGTTAGGGTGTGCTTGAACTCGACGCGCTCTTCCGCTTCGCCGCGCGCGCCGATGGGGACGGGTCTTGCCATGCCTTCAATATACGGAAAAGGGGCGCAGAGGCACCACCGGCGAATGCGCCCGGGCTTACTTCTTCTCCTCCGGTGCTGGTTCACCACCGGGCCAATTCTGGAAGAGGTCCTCGACCGCGCGGATCAGGGCCGCGATCTCCTGCTTGGGGACTTCGAGCTGCACCGCCTGGATGTCCTTCGCCAGGTGCTGGCACATCAAGGTCACCAGCCGCACGCGCTCCCCGTTCAGGAAGGAGATGATCGGGAAGGAGTCGTCGTGTTTGGCGTGGAGTTCCATCCACTGCTGCACCGCCCAGGCGCTGTGGCGCGCGTGGCCCAGCGCCTCCCGGAACTCGCCCAGCACCTCCGCGTCCACGTCTTCGGAAAGGAGCATTTCCTCCAGGTCGCGCAGCTCCGCGCTGGCCTTCTGCAGGCGCTGCCCAATCTCTTCCCGGTGGAGCTTGGACGCCTCCTCCGGCGGCTGGCTCGTGCCTCCCAGGTGCTCGATCAATTCGTGCAGGCGCTGCTTGTTCTCCGCGTCCGTCTCGGTGAATTCCAGCCCCATGCCCACTCCGGGATGGCAGGTGCGGACGACCACGGGAGAGGAGATCTCGATGTCGTCGGCGCGGATCAGCAACTCAGTGTGCGTCTTCACCGGCAGCGCCGACGTCGTCTGCAGGTAGCACCCGCAGCGGCTGATGTCGGCGAGCTCGGTCCAGAGCATGGGGGCATCCGGCTTGGTGCGCACCTCCACACCGCCGCTGCAACTCAGGCGCTGGTGCCCGCGGTTCTCTTCCTTCTTAGAGCCCGCGACTTCGAACTCGTCCACCAGGGAGTCGCGGTGAAGTTCCAGCGCCCAGATGTTCTTTTCTTTCTCCAGATACTCGATCGCGATCTGGTCGTGCTTGGCAGTCCCGGGACGCCCCACCCAAACCACCTTGCAGCGCGCTTTCTGAAGTTTGTACTGGAGCCCGATTACCTCGCCCAGCGTGATCAGGCCGCGCACCCCGGCTAAACGCGCGCCGTCGTGGCTGATGTCGATGGTGTTGGCGAGCTGGGAGAAGGGCTTGCCACTGGCATCCATCCCCCAGACGCGCACGGGGAGAACCAGCTCGATGCGGTTTTTGGTGCGGCGGCCCATGGGTGGACTCCAGCCTGGACGGCCGGAACATTCTACACGCCCCAGGACACAAGTAAGGTGCGCTTCGCCTGCAAATTTCCTTCAGTTGCTAGAATGGGAAGCCGCGCCGAGTCCATGCCGTTCGCCGAACAATACGATGTGGTGGTTGTCGGCGCCGGTCACGCCGGATGTGAGGCCTCGATGGCCGCCGCCCGCATGGGCCTGAGGACCGCGCTCTTTACCCTCAACCTCGACCTCATCGCCCAGATGTCCTGCAACCCGGCGGTGGGCGGAATCGCCAAAGGCCATCTCGTCCGCGAGGTGGACGCCCTGGGCGGCATCATGGGCGAAGTCACCGACGCCGTCGGCATCCAGTTCCGCCTGCTCAACACCTCTCGCGGCCCCGCCGTCTGGTCGCCCCGCGCCCAGTGCGACAAGCAGCAGTACCGCCTCAAGATGCGCCAGGTGCTCGAATCCCAGCCCAACCTCCACATCAAGCAGGCGGAGGTGGCGGATGTGATTGTCGAAGACGTTCCGCGTTCCTCGTTTCTGGTTTCTCGAGAGGCTGATGCTGCTCACGAGGAACGAGAAACGGGAAACGAGAAACCCGCCGAGCGCCGTGTGGCGCGAGGCATAAAGCTCCGCGACGGCCGCACCGTCGGCGCCCAGGCCGTCCTCATCACCACCGGGACGTTTTTGAACGGCCTCATCCACTGCGGCACCGAGACCTATCCCGCGGGACGCTCCGGCGAGCCGCCCTCCCAGCTTCTCGGGGAAGCTCTGAAGCTGCTCGGTCTGCGCGGCTGCCGCCTGAAGACGGGCACGCCCCCGCGCCTGGACGGCCGCTCCATCGACTGGTCACGCTTCCCGCAGCAGCCCGGCGACCCTGAGCCCACGCCCTTCAGCTTCCGCACCCGGAAGATCACGCAGAAGCAGGTTCCCTGCTACATCGCCTACACCACGCCTGAGACCCATCGCATCATCCGCGAGAACGTGCATCGCTCGCCCATGTACTCCGGGCAGATCCAGTCCATCGGCCCGCGCTACTGCCCCTCCATCGAAGACAAGATCGTCAAGTTCCCCCACCACGAGAAGCACCAGCTCTTCCTCGAGCCCGAGGGCCTCAACACCCACGAGATCTACCTGAACGGCATGAGCACTTCCATGCCCATCGACGTGCAGTTGGCGATGGTCCACTCCATCCCCGGCCTGGAGCGGGCGGAGATGCTGCGCCCCGGCTACGCTATCGAGTACGACGCCATCGATCCCACCGAACTCGAGCGCACGCTCGAAACCAAGAAGGTCGCCGGGCTTTACCTCGCCGGACAGATCAACGGAACGTCAGGCTACGAAGAGGCCGCCTGCCAGGGCATCATGGCCGGCATCAACGCCGCGCTGAAGGTGAAGGAGGAGCCGCCGCTCATCCTCGACCGCACCGAGGCCTACACCGCCATCCTCATTGATGACCTCATCTCAAAGGGCACCAACGAGCCCTACCGCATGTTCACCTCGCGCGCCGAGTTCCGCCTGCACCTGCGCATCGACAACGCTGACTGCCGCCTCACCCCGCACGGCCGCCGCGTCGGACTGATTGATGACGCCGCCTGGTCCGCCTTCCTCGCCAAGCAGGAACGCATGAAGAATCTGCGCGAGCTTCTGGAAAAGACCCGCGTCACAGCCGAAATGCTGGAGAGGATTACGCCTTTCAATTGTCATCCTGAGCGAAGCGCAGCCGAGCATGGCGAGGTGAGCGCAGTCGAAGGACCCCTACCCCCTTCGCAGACTCCGGCCAGCGCCGTCGGTACTTCCCTGGCCCAGCTCCTCAAGCGCCCCGAGGTCTCCATCGAGCACCTCTCGCCCATCCTGCGCGAACGGATGCCCTCATTCTTTCTCCGCGATCTCTCCGCTTCCTCGGCGTCCTCTGCGGTGGAGCATTTGCCTTCGGACACCCGCGGCGAAATGAAGTCGGTCGAGACCGAGCTCAAGTACGCCGGCTACCTCGACCAGCAATCCCGCGCCATCGAGCGCCTGAAGAAGGCCGAGCAGCGCGCCATCCCCGACTGGTTCGACTACGCCTCGATTAGCGGCCTCTCCCGCGAGATGAAGGAAAAGCTCCTGCGCGTCCGCCCCCGGACGCTGGCCCAGGCCTCGCGCATCCCCGGCGTCACGCACGCGGCCGTCTCCCTGGTCCACGTCTTCATCGAGATCCAGGCCCGCCGCCACGCCGCAGCCGCTGCCTTGTCATCCTGAGCGAGCCCCGAGCAGCGCGAGTGGGCGAGTCGAAGGACCCCTACCTCGCCAGAACCCTTTCCCGTTGTCATTCTGAGCGAAGCGAAGAATCCATGCATTTCTGCATACCGTTTGCATCTGAAGCCCGCCTGTGGCACAACTAGGGCGGGCCGTGGCGTGACCGCGGCCGTCTTTTTGAAGCAATGTCCGACCGCCAGCCATCCGGAACCGCCGAACTCCTCGCCGCCCTGCTGCTGACCGCCGCTCCGCTCGCCGGCGTGGGCTGGATCCTGTGGCGCACCTCCGTCTTCACCGTCGATTCCCTGTTCACCATCCTCATCCTGCTGACCATCTCCGGCATCTTCTCGCTCGATCTGCTGCTGGAGTTCTACCACCGCTTTCTGAAGGGAGCGGGCGCCGCGTCCAAGGCGCCGGTGCGCGTGGGCGCTGCCCCCGCCGCAGCCGCCGGCGAGACCCGCACCGAGAGCGGCGTGATCCGCAACATCCAATACTTCGAGGCGGCGGTCGGCGTGCCCAACAAGTCGCTGGTCACCTTCACCCCCGACGGGGCCGCCACCTCCTACCTGCTCAGCCTCTGCGGCAACGTCCAGAGCCAACTCCAGACCGGCCGCCGCGTACAGCTCACCTACCGTGCCGCCACCGAGTGCGACACCCTGCTCTCCTGGAATTACCTCTAGGGTTGTAAGTTGAGGTTTGTCATCCCGAGCGCAGCGAGAGACCTGCTTTTCCGGTCTAGCCGATTACCCGATTACCCGATGCTTCAGCCCCGCTCGTACTCGTGCTTGGCCTCAAGCGCCTCGAGCTCCGCCCGCGTCTCGGCTTCGATGGCCTCGCCCTGGGCAATCAGCTTCTCCAGCGGCTTGGCCCAGCCGCGCGCCATCTCGATCAATCCGGCGTCCATCAGGCTCGACTTGGCCAGCCCCAGCATCTGCTCCGAGGTCGCGTCCAGATACTCCAGGTCCACCGGCTCCGCCAGGCAAACCTCGCCCCCGCCCAGCTTGTGCCCCAGCCAGTACACCTTGCGCCGCAGGAAGGCGGCCAGCTGCTCTTCCGTAGCCCGGTGGAAGGTCATGCGCCGGTTCTTGAAGTCGTAGTAGCGGCTGGAGAGCGACACCGGCACCCGCTTCCCTGACTTCACGAACTCCAGCTGCTTGTCGTCCACGTTCGAGCGCACCGCATTCACCGACGCGGATTCCGTATCCGCCGGCTCCATCGATGCGAACGCCTGCTTCATCATCACCTGCGTCAGGTTGACCGCCACTTGCGCGTGCAGCCCCTCCGTCCCCTCCAGCCACACCTTGGAGTGCAGCGAGTAGAGGTCGGAGCCCGAGGTCGAGGCCCGGAAGGGCCACGCCAGCTCAATGGACACCGGCAACCCGCACAGCGTCATGTACGCCACGCGCTTCGGGCTTCCCTGCCCCGGCGGCTCCGGATTTGTCTGCTGCGTGCTCATATGTTGTCTGTCATCCTGAGCGGAGTCGAAGGCCCCCCTACCCTCTTCTGGCACCGTGTGGATGCGGGCCGCGCGCCCGCAACGTGGCTCCACCGAGGAACCGCAATTCTACCGTGCGCGGGCTCCGTGCGGCGGACTGTGTGGCACGAACGTCTCGCTCCTGCGTCCCCGGCCGTGCGCCGCTGGCGTAGAATCCTCCCGCTCCCATGGATCCCGCGCGCATCGCTTCCCTGCTGGCTCCTTACCTGGTCCCGGATTCGCTCACGGACCAGCAACTCGCCCAGGTCTCCACCTACCTCGACCTGCTGCTCAAGTGGAATGCGCGCATCAATCTGACCTCGGTGCGGCAGCCCGAAGAGATCGTCACCCGCCACTTCGGCGAATCCTTCTTCGCCGCCCGCCACCTCTGTCTCTCCCCGCTTGTCATCCCGAGCAAGCGCGACCGAGCGGAGGCGAAGGAGCGCGAGTCGAGGGACCTCGAGCTTTCGAATCTCATCGACTTCGGCTCCGGCGCCGGTTTTCCCGGCCTGCCCATCAAGCTCTATGCGCCGGCACTCTCCGTCACCCTGATCGAATCGAACCAAAAGAAGGCGACCTTTCTGCGCGAAGTCATCCGCGCCATTACATTGACTAATATCGATGTATTCGCCGGTCGCGCTGAAGACTGTTCTCAAACCGCCGGGATCGTCACCCTGCGCGCCGTCGAGAAGCCCGAGCGGGCGCTGGCCGCAGCCGTCCGCCTGGTCTCTCCCGGTGGCCACCTCGCCCTTTTCTTGGGCGCGGACCAGGCCAGCGCAACCCCGGGGTTAGTACCTGGATTCTCCTGGGGCGTCCCAATTTCTATTCCTGGTTCATCCGGTCGTGTTCTACTGGTCGCGGCAATCGCCGGCTGGGAATCAGACTAGTAAAAAGTGGGGTGGAGACATCGATTCTGCCACAGTATTTGCGTCTGAACTACGAGTGTATATGATTTCTGAAGGTTAAAGTGGTCCTCGGTTACTTAAGATTACTCATCTGGTGCACGCGATAGAGGAACCACTCTGGTTAAGAACCAGGATAGTAAGAAGTGGGAAGACACAAGCGACATTTGAGGCATTCTTAGGCTTATTTTAGCTAATCTATGCCGAAATGCCTATGAATGCCTGAGATTCTGGCAGCTGCCTGGCGGTCAGGTCCACGCCAGAGTAATTGTTCCACGTGGAACATCCCATTCTTTCCGTCCGCGCTAGGCCTCTATGGCCCAGCAGCCTGAAATTGTTCCACGTGGAACATTCCCTGCCCCCAAGGGTGCCTGGGGCTAGGGGATCTCGCGTTCCGCCGTCGACTCCATGGACTGCACAATATTGGGGCATTGCACAGGAATACAGAGCTCGGCTACGCTGTTCCCATCTGGCGGAACTCACGGAGCCCCCATGGGACGGGTCATTGCGGTAGCCAACCAGAAGGGCGGCGTGGGCAAGACTACCACTGCCATCAACTTGGCCGCATCCTTCGCCGCCGCCGAGGTGCCCACGCTGCTAGTGGACTGCGATCCCCAATCGAACTCAACCAGTGGCGTCGGCTTCGCGAAGGACCCGGCGCGCCTCAGCACCTACGAACTGGTGATGGGCGCAGCCACTGCGGAACAGGCTCTCCAGGCCACTGAGTTTGAGAACCTGTGGCTGATTCCTTCCAGCAAGAACCTGATCGGCGCCAACATAGAACTGGTGGGGGAAGAGCGGCGCGAGTTCCGGCTACGGGAGGCACTCGAGCCCATCCGCGACCGCTACGTGTTCACCGTCCTCGACTGCCCGCCGGCGCTCGATCTGCTGACGCTGAACGCGCTGGTGGCGGCCGACTCCGTCCTCATCCCCATGCAGGCCGAGTATTTCTCCCTCGAAGGAGTCAGCGAGTTGCTGGATACGCTGGAGCGCCTGCGCCAGGGCCTGAACCCCGCGCTCGAGGTCGAGGGCGTCGTGCTCACCATGTTCGACGACCGCACCAACCTGGCGCAGCAGGTGGCGGGGGAGCTGAAGACCTTCTTCGGCGACAAGCTGTGCTCGACCACCATCCCGCGCAACGTGCGCCTGGCGGAGGCGCCCAGCTACGGCCAGCCGGCGCTGGTGTACGACCCGCGCTCGCGCGGCGCGGAGAGCTATCTGCGGCTGGCCAAGGAGCTTATGAAGCGGCAGATGAAGCGGGCGGCGATGGCCGAGAGTGCCGCCGAAGTACATTTATTAACGTAAATGTATATTGCAAATTGCAAATTGCAAAAGACAAGGTGAAAACGAACACGGGCGGCGCAGCACGGTAGCGGCCTGAAATGAAGACGGGAAGGGAATCATGAGCCAGGAGAAGCGGAAGGCGTTGGGGAGGGGCCTCGAGGCGCTACTGCCGGGGCGGGGAAGCGCAATAGCGACGCCGCCCGCGCCGCCGCCGGGGCCGGCAGCGGCGTTGGTCCCGGCCGCGGCTGGGACAATGATGGCGACGGCGGCAGAGGGCGGGGAAGCCGTGCGCGAGATCCCTGTGGAGCAGATCGATCGCAACCCGTATCAGACGCGCACCCGCATGGACGAGGCGGCGCTCGCCGAGCTGGCCGCGTCCATCCAGTCGGTGGGGGTGGTGCAGCCGGTGGTCGTGCGCAAGATTGATGGCGGTCGATATCAACTCATCGCCGGACAACGCCGCTGGGCGGCGGCGCAGCGGGCGGGGAAGCGCACGGTGCCGGCCATCGTGCGCGTGGTCTCGGCGGAGCAGGCGCTGGAGATGACCATCATCGAGAACCTGCAGCGCGAGGACCTGAACCCCATGGAGCAGGCGCGCGCCTACGAGCGCCTGTCGAAGGAATTCGGGCTCACCCAGGAGCAGATGGCCCAAAAGACGGGCAAGGACCGCGCCTCGGTGGCCAACTACCTGCGCCTGCTGAAGCTGCCCCTCGAGGTGCAGGTGGAGATCGAGAACGGCCCGCTGACCCTGGGACACGCCAAGGTGCTGATGTCGCTGGAGTCGCCCGAGCTGATCGCCAAGGTGGCCAAGGTGGTGGTGGAGGACGCGCTTTCGGTGCGCCAGACCGAGGACGTGGTGCGCGACATCCTCTACCCGGTGGAGAAGAAGGAGCAGGTCCGCTACGTGGATCCCAACGTGCGCGAGGCGGAGCGCGAATTGCAGCGCGCGCTGGGGACGAAGGTCACCATCAAGGACCGCAAGGGGAAGGGAAAGATCATCATCGAGTACGCCACGCTCGAGGACTTCGACCGCGTGGTGCAGGCGTTGAAGAAGTAAGACCCCTTCGCCGCGGATTAACGCGGATAGACGCGGATTGAACGACTAAACGCAAGGTCCTTCGCCCGCCGCGGCGGGCTCAGGATGACATTCCTCCCTTCAGTTAGAATTCCCCGTTGAGATGACTATGAAGTTTGATATCGAAGCCCGCTGCGGGGCGGCGCGCGCGGGGCGGCTGATCACGCCACACGGCGAGGTGGAGACGCCTGTCTTCATGCCTGTGGGCACGCAGGCGACCGTCAAAGGTGTGGGGCAGGAGGCGCTCGAAGAGCTGGGAGCGCAGATCCTGCTGGCCAACACCTACCATCTGCTGCTGCGGCCGGGACACGAGACCGTGCGCCGGATGGGCGGGCTGCACCGGTTCATGTCCTGGGAGCGGGCGCTTTTGACCGACTCCGGCGGATACCAGGTCTTCAGCCTGGCGGAACGGCGCAAGGTCACCGAAGAGGGCGTGGAGTTCCGCTCGCATCTGGATGGGTCGCTGCACTTCCTTTCTCCGGAGAAGGCGATGGAGGTGCAGCAGGCGCTGGGAGCAGACGTCATCATGGCGCTGGATGAGTGCACGGAGTATCCGGCAGACAGGGAGCGGGCGCGGGAGTCGCTGGAGCTGACGCTTAGGTGGGGAGCGCGCTGCTTGGAGAGCAGCGGGCTGCCAGCTGCCCGCGGCGGGCAGGCTCTATTCGGCATCGTGCAAGGGGGGATGCACGCGGAGTTGCGGCGGGAGTCGGCGGAGCGCACCGTCGAGATGGGCTTTGACGGCTACGCCATCGGGGGGCTGAGCGTGGGCGAGCCGCGCGCGCTGACGCGAGAGATGGTTGCGGCCACGCTGCCGCATCTGCCGGCCGACCGGCCGCGGTATCTGATGGGCGTGGGCACTCCGGAGGAGATCGTGGAATACGCGGCGCAGGGCGTGGACATGATGGATTGCGTCCTGCCCACGCGCGCCGGGCGACACGGGCTGCTCTACACCTCCGAGGGCAGGATCAACATCAAGCAGGCGCGCTTTGCCGAGGATGCGGGGCCGCCCGATCCGAACTGCGGCTGCCGGGTCTGCGCGCGCTACACGCGGGCGTACCTGCGGCATCTGTACGTGGCAGGAGAGGCGCTGGGCGGGGTCCTGAACACGCTGCACAACCTGGCCTACTACCTTGACACCATGCGAGCCGTACGTCATGCTATTCAGCTTGGGAATCTTGAAGAATTCCTTTCTGGTTTCCGGGCACGCAGCCTGAGCTCCCCGATCGCGGTTCCCGGGGAAGACCCGGCCTAGCAAGAAAGGTCACGCCACTCGTTCCCGGAACAATCAAGCCTGACCCGCAGCGTGGTGTGTGGGCAGGTTAGACACAAGGAATCTTGCGCTTTTGACGGTTTTGCCCAGTCTGGGAGCGTTTTTGCAGCAGAGCGGAGGTGCGGGCGGAAGCCTGTTGTGGCTTCCCTTGGTCGCCACCTTCGCCATTTTTTATTTGCTGCTTATCCTGCCGCAGCAGAAGCGGCAGAAGAAGTGGCAGAAGATGCTGGGAAACCTGAAGAATGGGGACAAAGTGGTCACCAGCGGCGGGATCCGGGGCACGGTGATCGCGCTGCGCGAGGACCACATCCACCTGCGGGTGCCGCCGGACAATCTGCGGCTCGAGGTGGCCAAGTCGGCGGTGTTGAGCGTGACGCCGGCGGAGGAAGGCGGGAAGTGATAAGGATGCTCGCCCTTCGACTACGCTCAGGGCAGGCTAACAACGCGCACCGGCGCGGTCGCTCGCCCAGATCCTTCGCTCGGCAAGAAACAAGAGCGCCTCGCTCAGGATGACAAGTAAGAGATGAAAAAGAACCTGGTCGGCAAAACGATCTTCATCTTTGCGGTGCTGGGGGTGTTTCTGTTCGGGATCTTCTTCGGCCAGGGGCCGGAGAAGAGCTGGCCCAAGATCAAGGAGCACGGCCTGCTGGCGGGTTTGCAGGAGAACATCCATCTGGGGCTGGACCTGAAGGGCGGGACGCACCTCATCCTGCAGGTGGTGGTGAACGACGCGGTGGGCGGGGACTCCGACCGGGCGGTGGAGCGGCTGAAAGACGAACTGGCGGCGCGCAAGGTCACCTACGCCGAGATCGTGAAGCCCGATCCGACGGGGCATCCCGACCAGATCGAGATCCGGGGCGTGGCGCCGGAGGGGATCGCCGAGCTGCGCGACGCGGCGGCGCAGCGGCTTTCGGAATACAAGCTGGCTTCCGGGGCGGAGAACAACTGGACCCTCACCATGCAGCCCATATCGCTGGAGGCGCTGAAGAAGAGCGCGGTGAGCCAGGCCATCGAGACCATCCGCAACCGCATTGACCAACTTGGAGTTTCGGAGCCGGTCATCCAGGAGCACGGGCTGGGCGAGTATCAGATTCTGGTGCAGTTGCCCGGGGTGGACGACCCAGGGCGAGTGAAGGACATCATGCAGTCCACCGCCATGCTGGAGATCCGGCAGGCGATGGACGGTCCCTACTCGAGCGAGCAGGACGCGCTGACGGCGCATGGCGGGCTATTGCCGGCCAACACCGTGCTGATGAAGGGGCGGAGCGTGGGGACGCGAACCGGCGAGACCCCGCGGGAAGAGTTTTATGTGATTTCGCGCAGCTCGGCGGTAGCCGGGCGCGACCTGCGGGGCGCGGAGCCCACGCGGGATGAGAGCGGGCGTCCGGCGGTGCGCTTCATGCTGACCTCGGACGGCGGACGCCGCTTCGCCGCCTTCACCGGCTCGCACGTCGGCGACAAGCTGGCCGTGGTCCTGGACAACAAGGTCATGGAAGTGGCCACCATCCAGGAGCAGATTCACGACGAGGGCCGTATCACCGGGACCTTCACCCAGCAACAGACGCAGGATCTTTCCATGATCCTGCGCTCGGGCGCGCTGCCCGCCTCCATCCGGTATCTGGAAGAGCGGACGGTAGGGCCGTCGCTGGGCGCCGATTCCATCCGCCAGGGCGTGACCGCGGGCGTCGCCGGGCTGCTGCTGGTGGCGGTGTTCATGCTGGTCTATTACCGGGGCGCGGGCATCAACGCCAACCTGGGACTATTCTTAAACTTGGTCATCCTGCTGGGATTCCTGGGCTTCAGCGGCGCCACGCTCACCCTGCCGGGGATGGCGGGCGTGATTCTCACCATCGGCATGGGCGTGGACTCCAACGTCCTGATCTTTGAGCGTATTCGGGAAGAGTTGCGCAACGGCAAGACCCCGCCCTCGGCGGTAGAGCAGGGCTTCGCCCGCGCCTGGCTGACCATCATCGATACCCACGTCACCACCATCGTTTCCGCCGCCATCCTGTTCCTGTTCGGCACCGGGCCGGTGCGGGGATTCGCCGTCACCCTGACCTTCGGCCTCCTGGCCAACCTGTTCACGGCGGTCTTCGTCTCCCGGGTGATTTTTGATGCGATTTTGAACAGAAAAGAGCGCGGGGAAGCGTTGAGTATCTAGGGATTTGTAATTTGCAATTTATAATTTGCAATTTGTAACGACCCAGGGCCAACGACCAAAGGCCAAAGACAGAGGAAGGCGACGAAGTGGAGTTTTTCAAGGAACCGAACATCGACTGGCTGGGCAAGAAGTGGATCTTCCTGGCCTTCTCGCTGATCTTCAGCGTAGCCGGGCTGGTGTCGATGTTCCATTACGCGGGTTCCTGGAAAGCGTGGAACGGACTGCCCTGGGGGGTGGACTTCCGCGGCGGGACGCTGGTGTATGTGAAGTTCGCCGACACCCCCAACCCCGACCAGATCCGGGCGGCCATGGACAAGGCGGGGCTGCACAACGCCCGCATCCAGCGCTACGGGGCGCCGGCCAACAACGAAGTGCTGGTGGCGCTGGACCAGAAGGAGACCTCCGAGGAGGCGCTCGACCGGGGCAAGAACGCCATCATCGGAGCGCTGGAGAAGGACCGGCCGGAGGGCAAGCAGGACCTGAACAATACCGGTGCCAAGTCGCTGGAAGAATACCTGTTGCAGCGCGATCCCCTGCGCGCCGGAACGGACGCCCCGGCGCGCTACCACCAGACCGCCCAGGCGATCGCCGACCTGCGGGACAAGACCCAGCGCGGGGTCCTAAGATCCTTCGACGACCTCAAGGGGATGGTGGGGCCGGAGGTGATCTCGGCCCTGCAAGCGGATTACTTCCTGTCCGGCTTCGCGGTGCGCAACGTGGAGATTGTGGGGCCGCAGGTGGGAGAGCAGTTGCGGACGCAGGCCCTGCTGGCCACCATCTACGCTTCCATCGGCATGCTGGTCTACTTGTGGCTCCGCTTCGAGTGGATTTACGGGGTGGCGGCGGTGGTGGCGGTGATCCACGACACCCTCATCACCTTGGGGGCTTTCTCCTTGACAAGGCAAGAGATAAGCCTGACAGTGATTGCCGCCATTTTGACCCTGATCGGCTATTCGATGAACGATACCATCGTCGTCTTCGACCGCATCCGGGAGAACTTGAAGCTGATGCGGCGGGAGTCGTCGGGGTCGATTGTGAACCGGAGCATCAACCAGACGCTCAGCCGGACCATCCTGACCTCGGGGCTGACGTTCCTGACGGTGGCCTGTCTGCTGGCGTTCGGGGGCGAGGTGCTGCACGGGTTTTCCTTCGCTCTGGTGATTGGGATCCTGATCGGGACGTATTCGTCCATCGCGGTGGCCGCGCCCATGCTGGTGGCCTACCAGGAGTGGCGGGCGGGGCAGAAGGGGCTGCGGCCGGCGATGGTCCCGGCGGCCGGGAATGGCCGGCGGGAGAAACGGGTCTAGGGCGCAGAAGAACCTCCCGGGGAGTGCTGAAAGAGACATCTCCGGTGTCTAATGTCATAGATAGTGTGGCAAGAGTCTTAGGGAGTCAGGCGTATGGAAGCGATGATGTTTCAGGATAGCCTGTTCGAATCAGGCGGAAGGCTCAAGACCAAGCGTCTGTGGACCACCCTGCTCTCAGTGTTCATGCAGGGGTTCCTGATCGGGATCTTGATCCTGATCCCGCTGATCTACACGGAAGCGCTGCCCAGGCAGCAGCTGATGACCTTCCTGGTAGCGCCGCCTCCGCCTCCGCCTCCAGCTCCGCCGGCGCCGGCGGTGCAGGCGGTGAAAGTGGTGCAGACCGACATCGAGAACGGGCGGCTCCGCACCCCCGACAGGATTCCCCAGAAAGTTGCGATGATCAAGGAAGAAGAGGCCCCGCCGCCGGTGAGCAACATGGGCGGGGTGGTGGGCGGCGTCCCCGGAGGAGTGCCCGGAGGGCAGATGGGGGGCGTGCTCGGAGGCATCCTGAGTTCCACGTCGATGACCGCGCCCAAGATTGCCGCGCCGCAGCGGGTGCGGTTGTCGCAAGGAGTCACGGAGGGGAACCTGGTCAACAAGGTGACCCCCCTGTACCCGGACATCGCCAAGCGTGCGCGCATCCAGGGCATCGTGGTGCTGCAGGCCGTCATCAGCAAGCAGGGGGCCATAGAAAACCTGCGGGTCGTGAGCGGGCATCCCATGCTGACGCAGTCCGCGCTGGACGCAGTGCGGCAGTGGCGGTATCGCCCCTACCTGCTGAACGGGGAGCCGGTGGAAGTGGAGACGCAGATCACGGTGAACTTCAACCTTGCGGGCTAGGAAAGTCCGGGGGAATGAGACCAGCCGAGGAAGTTAGACCATTTTAACGAACAAGTTTTTTCGAGGAGGAAGGATCAACCCATGTTGCTTTCGAATCTTGCAACCGCTGTTCTAACCAACGCTCCGGCGCTGGCGCTGGCGATGTTTCAGGAAGCCCAGATCGGGTGGGACATCCGGTCGCTGATCCATCAGATGGGATACCCGGCGCTCGCCGTCGTTGTCGCCCTGCTGGTGATGTCGGCGTGGTCGATCGGGGTGATGATTGACCGCGGCATCGCGTTCAGCGCGGCCCGCAAGCAGTCTCGGATGTTCGCGCCGCAAGTGGCGGGAGCGCTGCGCGACGGGCGCATCGACGAAGCCATCCGGGTGGCGGAGCGCAACAAGAAGAGCCATCTGGCCAAAGTGGTGACGGCGGGCTTGCAGGAATTCCGCGCGCACCAGGACTCTCCGGACATCCCCGGGGAGGAGATCGAGGCCTCCAAGCGGGCATTGGAGCGGGCCGAAGCCATCACCCATGCCGAGCTCAAGCGCGGCCTGGGCGGCCTGGCCACCATCGGCTCTACGGCCCCGTTCGTGGGACTGTTTGGGACCGTGGTGGGCATCATCAACGCCTTCGAGGGCATCTCGAAGCAGAAGGCGACCGGACTGGGCGCGGTGGCGGGCGGCATCTCCGAGGCGCTGGTGACCACGGCTTTCGGATTGTTCGTGGCCATCCCGGCGGTGATGATGTACAACTACTTCACCAACAAGGTGGAGGCCTTCGACGTAGAGATGAACAACTCCTCGAGCGAACTGATCGACTACTTCCTGAAGCGCTCGGGCAGGGCGAAGAAGTAAGCAGCGGCTTTCCGGGTCGCCGGTGCGCCGGATCTGTTCGGCGACGCCCAGAGGGGCGTCTCCAGGGCACGGCGCAGGCGCCCGAGAGCCGCAGGAGACCAACCCATGCCA
This sequence comes from Terriglobales bacterium, assembly GCA_035937135.1. Taxonomy (NCBI): domain Bacteria; kingdom Pseudomonadati; phylum Acidobacteriota; class Terriglobia; order Terriglobales; species Terriglobales bacterium. Next base: position 20,136 of record DASYVL010000083.1, on the reverse strand, counting down.
CTGCCAAAACGAACCCTGGCCGTCACCTCCGACATCAACGTCACGCCCATGGTGGACGTGATGCTCGTGCTGCTGATCATCTTCATGGTGATCACGCCCATGCTGCAGAAGGGCGTGAGCGTGGAGCTGGCCAAGACCGACAATCCCGTATCCATGAAGGATGCGGACCAGGAAGACGCGCTGCTGGTTGCGGTAATGCGCGACGGCAAGATCTTCTTCGGCTCCGATCAGGTGACCGCCGACCAGCTCACCCAGAAGGTGAAGGACCGTCTGGAGAAAAAGACGGACAAGCGGGTATTCATCAAGGCGGATGCGCGCGCCAAGTACGGCAGCGTGGTGGAAGTGGTGGATAACATCCGCTCGGCGGGCGTGGACCAGGTGGGATTGCTGACCGAACAGCGCAAGCAGACGATTTCCACCCAAGCGCCGCCGCCGCAGTAGCGAAAAAGGGGAATAGCGAGGACACGAACATGTCAATCACAATGGCAGGATCGGGCGGGCCCAGCGCCAACATCAACGTCACTCCGCTCATCGACGTGCTGCTGGTGCTGCTCATCATCTTCATGGTGATCACCCCCCTGGAGCCCAAGGGACTGGATGCGCTGGTCCCGCAGCCGCCCAAGGACCCGCAGTCCCAGGTGACCCCGACCGACCGCACCATCGTGGTGCAGGTGATCTGGGCGGGCGCCAACGAGCGGGCCAAGCTCAAGATCAATCAGGACGACGTCGCTTGGACCGACCTGCAGGCCAAGCTGGAGGATATCTTCAAGACCCGGGCCGAGCGGGTGATGTTCGTGAAGGGCGATTCCGAGGTCCCCTTCATGGACGTGGCCCAGGTGATTGACATCGCGCACGCCGCCCAGGTGGACAAGGTCGGGCTGATCACCGCCAAGATCGAGCAGGGACAGTAAGACAGGCTTGAGTTACGAGTTGCGAGTCCTGAGCAAGCCAAGGAGAATCTTCAGGGGATGAGGCAAGGAGCAAGAATCGCGGCGGTGGTAGCGCTGGCGGCGCTGGTTTCGCTGGCGGCCGGATGCAATAAGCTCAAGGCGCGCGACCAGCTCAACAAGGGCGTGCAGCAGTACAAGAGCGCCCACTACGACGAGGCCATCGACCACTTCAAGAACGCCGTGGAGCTGGATCCGCGGCTGCTCAACGCCCGCCTCTATCTGGCCACCGCCTACGCCCAGCAGTACGTCCCCGGAGTGGACAGCCCGGACAACAACCGCAACGCCGAGCTGGCCATCGAGCAGTTTCAGGAGGTGCTGAAGCTCAAGCCCGGCAACCTCAACAGCCTGAAGGGGATCGCTGCCCTCTACTTTCAGATGAAGAAGTTCGACCAGTCCAAGGAATTCCAGCGGCAGGTCATCCAGAGCGATCCCAACGACCCGGAAGCCTACTATTCCATCGCGGTCATCGACTGGACCCAGACCTACGTGCCGCGCATGGAAGCGCGCGCCAAGCTGGGACTGAGGCCGGATGAGCCGCTGAAGGACAAGAAGGTCTGCGCCGAGATCCGCGCCAAGAACCAGGACAAGGTTCAGGAAGGCATGCAGATGCTGGAGAAGTCCATCCAGATTCGCCCGGACTACGAAGATGCCATGGCCTACCTGAACCTGCTGTACCGGGAGCGGGCCGACTACGAGTGCGAGGACCCAGACGCCCGCGCCGCCGACTACAAGAAGGCCGACGAGTGGGTGGAGAAGACCATGGCCACCAAGAAGGCCAAGGCGGCCAAGCAGACCGGCTCCGGCGGCATCACCCTCGACCAGTCCCAGACCCCGCAACCGTAACCACCTTCGCTTTGCGCCAGGCCCCTTGCTCCGGCGAGGGGCCTTCGTGTTTCTGCTAGGATTTCGGGGCGCGCTCTAGGCGCCGCACTGAAGATCGCAAACCAAAGCCAGACGTAAGGTCCTTCGTCCCGCAATGCGGGACTCAGGATGACCGCATAGAGACGATGTTCAAGAAGATCCTCATCGCCAACCGGGGAGAGATCGCGGTGCGGGTGATGCGCGCCTGCCGCGAGCTGGGCATCGCCACCGTGGCGGTGTATTCGGAGGCCGACCGCGAGGCGCTGCACGTGCGCCGGGCGGACGAAGCTTGCGCGTTGGGTCCCGCGGCGGCAAGCGAGTCCTACCTGAACATCGAGAAGCTGCTGCAAGCGGCGCGGCGGACGGGCGCCCAGGCCGTCCACCCCGGCTACGGCTTCCTCTCGGAGAACGCGGAGTTTGCGCGGCGTTGTGCGCAGGCCGGGCTGAAGTTCATCGGGCCGGGCGCGGCGGCCATGGAGCAGATGGGCTCGAAGACGCGGGCGCGTCAGACCGTGGCGGCCGCGGGTGTTCCCCTGGTGCCGGGCTCGGGCACGCTCCGGTCGGTGCAGGAAGCGGAGTCCGCGGCGGAAAAACTCGGCTATCCCGTGCTGGTGAAGGCGGCGGCGGGCGGCGGCGGCAAGGGCATGCGCCGGGTGCGCGAGCCCGCGGAGATGCGCTCCGCCTACCAGGCGGCGGAGAGTGAAGCGCTCGGCGCCTTCGGCAGCGGCGAGGTCTATCTGGAACAACTCCTGGAGAGCCCGCGGCACATCGAGGTGCAGATCCTGGGCGACGAGCACGGCAACCTGGTGTACCTGGGGGAGCGCGAGTGCTCACTGCAGCGGCGTCATCAGAAGGTGCTGGAGGAGTCGCCCTCGCCCCTGGTGGACGAGGCCCTGCGGCGCCGCATGGGCGAGACCGCGGTGCGCGTGGCCCGCGCCGCCGGCTACACCAACGCCGGTACGGTCGAATTCCTGGTGGATGCCGGCCGCAACTTCTACTTCCTGGAGATGAACACCCGGCTGCAGGTGGAGCATCCAGTGACGGAGATGGTCACGGGGCTCGACCTGGTGCAATTGCAGTTTCGCATCGCCGCGGGCGAGAAGCTGCCCTTTGAACAGAAGGACGTCCAGCTTCGCGGGCACGCCATCGAGTGCCGCATCTATGCGGAAGACCCGGAGAACGACTTCCTTCCTTCACCGGGAAAGATCACGCGGCTCATGACCCCGGCCGGCCCGGGCATCCGCGACGAGAGCGGCGTGTACGAGGGCTGGACGGTGCCGCTGGAGTACGACCCGCTGCTGTCGAAACTCGTGGCCCATGCCGGCAGCCGGCGGGAGGCCATCGCGCGCATGGAGCGGGCGCTCGAGGAGTATTTCGTGGGCGGCCTCGCCACCAACCTGCCGCTCTTCCGCCGCATCCTGCGGCATCCGGAGTTTGTTGCGGGGAAGATGGATACCGGCTTCCTGGAGCGGCTGTTGGCAGAGCGCACAGCCGAGGGCGGCCGCGCCACGCAGGCGGAGGAAGGGGAGGCGGAGGTTGCCGCCATCGCGGCGGCGCTGTTTGCGGCCATGCCAGCGCCGGGCGCAGCGGTCTCGACCAACGGAACCAGGCCGGCTGAGGCGTGGAAGCGGGCGGGGAGGCAGGAGGGACTGCGGGAGGAAAGGTGGAGGGGGTAGGGGTCCTTCGACTCGCGCTGTCGCCCGCAGAGCGGGCTCGGCGCTCGCTCAGGATGACATTCGCAAAGCCATGACCTACGAGGTCGCCATTGCCGGCAAGAGCTACCGCGTGGAGCTGAAGCGCGGGAAAGAGGGATACGCCTGCCGCTTGGATGGGCGGGAGGTGACGCTCGAATCCGTCTCGGTGGAGTGCGAGGTGCTGTGGCTGCTGCTGGGAGGGCGCTCGTATGAGGTCCGTCGTGAGGCGGAGGCCAACGGGGCCATGCAGGTCGTGGTCCGGGGCCGCCGCTATGCCGCGAAGGTTCGCGACCCGCGAGCCTTCCGGGGACGCCAGGCAACGGCTGGCAAAGACGCCGGTCCCCTCCGCCTGGTGGCGCCCATGCCCGGCAAGGTGGTGCGGATCCTCAAGGCCGAGGGCGAGCCGGTCGAGCCCGGCGAAGGCGTGGTGGTGGTGGAGGCGATGAAGATGCAGATCGAGATCCGCTCCCCCAGGAAGGGCGTGGTGCGGAAGATTCTGGCCGCGGCAGGTACCGCGGTCAGCGCCGGGGAAGGGTTGGCGGTGGTGGAGTAACGCAAGGTCCTTCGCCCGCTGAACCGGGCTCAGGAGGACAGTCGGGGTGAGTCGGGCGCGGTCACTTCTGGCTGGTGGACTTCAGGATCTCCTGGGCCAGGTAGTTCTCGATGCGGGCCTCGTCGCGCACGGTCTCGTAGTAGGCGGCCTTCAGAAGTTGCTCGCGGCGGTCGCGCAATTGCTCGCGGATGGCCTGCTGCACGCGGGGATCGTTCAAGTCGCGCTGCCCGGCGGGCTCCTTGCCCAACAGCTTGACGATGCGGTAGCCCAGCACCTGGTGTCCGGCGCTCACGGGAAGGATGCCGCTGGTCTCACCTGGCTTCAGGCGCAGGATGGCTTCGCGAGTGGCCGGCTCCTGCGTGGCCATAGTCTTGAGCGAAGACTCCGGGGCAAACCCCATGTCGCCGCCATTGTTGGCGGTCTGCGCGTCCTCGGAGTAGTTCATGGCGACGGAGGCGAAATCTTCGCCGCTCTCCAGCCGGTTCATGACCATCTGCGCCTTGGTCCGGGCGTCGCCCTCGTTCTGGGCCTTGCTGTTCTTGAGGTTGCGGACCTGGGCATTGGGCTGCGCCGTGATCAGGATCTGGGCCAGGTGGTATTGCGGCTCGATGAGGTTGAACTCCGCCCTACGTTCGTTGTAATAGGCGGAGATGTCGGCGTCGGAGATGCTGATCTTGGAGGTGACCTCCTTGTTGAGCACCTTCTGCACGGTCAGGTTGCGGCGCAGGTCGAGCTTGAAGTCCTCGACCGTGAGGCTCTTGTCCTTGAGGCGGCGGTCGAACTCCTCCGCGGTGTAAGGCGCCTTGATCTCGGTGAGCTTGTTGTCCACCTCGGCGTCGGTGGCCAGCAGGCCCAGCTTCTCGGCGCGCTGCATCATGATCTCGTTGTCAATGAGTTCGCGCAGGATGTTCAAGCGCAGGCTGGTGGCGGCCTCTCCGCTGGGCTTTTGGGGAGTGCCCGCGGTCTGGTTGTTGTAGTACTTGTCCACCTCCGAGCGCAGGATGGCCTTGCCGTTGACCCGGGCCACCACGTCGCCCGAGCTCTTCTTCCGGTCGCAGCCGGAGAGGGTTGCCAGCAGCAGCAGTAGCGCGCCCACAGGTACAACCACGCGAATCAGCATTCGGTAGCGTCTCAAGCCAGATCCTCCACAGACCGGGAACACCGGGAATCAGAATTCTAACCTATGACAGCGGGCCGGAAGCGGCAGCGGCGCTCATCACTTGGGGGGCGCGAGAGCCGCCGGGGCGGGCGCCGTCTGGGTCGCGGCCGCGGCTGCTGCGGGAACGGGCTGCCCAGCGTCGCGCAGGGCGCGGTCGAAGAAGCCGCGCATCTCCGCCTCCGACGCGGCGTAATCTACCTTCTCGCCGTTGATGAACAAGTTGGGAGTAGAGTTCACGCCCAGCCCTTCGGCTTCCTTCACCGAGGCCTTTACGGTGGCGTCGTCCTGTTTCTGGATGCAGAACTTGAGTTTGTCCAGGTCGAGGCTGTGCTTGCCTCCCTGGTCCACCGCCGCCTGGTCGAGCGCCGCGACCTGGGCCTCGATCTTCCGGTCCTTCCCCTTGATCTCCGCCTGGTTGAAATGGACGTAATCGGCGAAGTCCCAGAAGGCCTCGGAGTTCTGCGCCGACAGGCAGCCGGCATCCACCGCGGCGTGATTGGCCCAGGGATGGATCTCGTAGAGCGGGTAGTCCTTGTAGATGACGCGCACCCGATCGCCGTAAATCTTGAGCAGGTCGGGGAAGAGGGTGTGGTGCATGGCGGCGCAGTAGGGACACTGGAAGTCGTCATAGACCACCACCGTGACCTTGGCCTCCGGGTTGCCGCGCACCGGGCGGCCGCGGGTATCGATCTTGCCCATCAGCTCGGCATAGGGATCCTTGGCGATGTCGATCTTGGCGAAGCGGATCAGGGTCTTCTCGTCCTGCGAGACCAGGAACTCGTAGTTGGTCTTGCGCTGGCCGATGAGGGTGACGGGGACCAGGTCATAGCCGGTGAACTCGCTGGCGCGGCGCGCGCCCACCTGGATCTGCACTTGGGCCGGGATGCTGAAGTAGGTGCGGATGTGCCGCTGGATGCGCTGCTCCAGATCCTTGGAGACGGGTTTGCCGGGGCCCTGGGAGGTGCCGCCCGGAGAGTGCTGGGCCGGGCAGCCCACGCACAACAGCACCGCCAGCAGGAGGGCGCACCCACGCAGAGCTAGGAATGAAGGCATAAACATTGATTATCTCACAGGAATTCGCACCTCCGGGAAAGGCTGTGCCCCAAGAACCTACCGGGAGCGGGTGAGCGCGGCGGCGGGCAGCAGAGCGTTCAGGGAGCCGGAGCGGAAGCCCTCGAGGTCGAGGGTGACGAAGGTGTAGCCCAGCTCCTTGAAGATGCGGGTGAACTGGGCGGCCATGGCGGGAGCGAGGGCGCGGGGCAGCTCGTCGGGAGCGATCTCGATGCGCACCAGGTTGCCGTGGTGGCGGACGCGGAGCTGGCGAAAGCCGAGTGCGGCCAGCGCCTCTTCGCCGCGCTCGATCTGGGCCAGCGCCTCCGGGGTGACGGGAATGCCGTAGGCGATGCGGGAGGAAAGGCAGGGAGAGGCGGGTTTGTCCCAAACACGCAGGCCGGCGGCGAGGGCCAGGGCGCGGACGTCGGCCTTGGTGAGCCCGGCCTCGAGCAGCGGCGCGGCCACGCCGTGCTCGGTCGCTGCCTTCTGCCCAGGGCGGAAATCGGAGAGGTCGTCGCGATTCACGCCGTAGGCCACGCGGTCGAAGCCGCGCGCGCGCCGCAGCTCCTCCATCGCGGTGAACAGCTCGTCCTTGCAGTAGAAACAGCGGGCGGAATCGTTGCGCGCGTAATCGGAACGCCCGAGCTCCGAGGTTTCAATCACCTCGAGCGGGATGCGCTGCTCCTGAGCGAAGGCCACGGCGTCCTGGAGCTGGACGCGGGCCAGCGAAGGAGAATCGGCCAGGACGGCGAGCATGCCATCCCCCAGCGCCTCATGGGCGGCGAAGGCCAGGAAGGCGGAGTCCACGCCGCCCGAGTAAGCCACCAGCAGGCGGCCGAGGGAGCGCAGATGGGCGTCGAGCGTGGTGCGCTGGGAATTGAGGTTCACAGGGGAGATATTACACTGCCGAGCTTTGCTCGGCCGCACGGGCGAGGACGCCTGGGCCGCACGGTTCGTGCCGCTAGAAGATGCGCTCCTGGCGCTTGAGCGTCCCGAAGGTGCCGATGTTGGCCAGGGTGAAGGCGAAGCGGTATTGGTTCTCGTTGCGCACCGAGCCGAAGGCGAAGCGGCGGTACTCGAAGCTGATGCCGCAGCAGTCCCAGTTGTAGGAGCTCTGGAAGGCGCCGTACTGCAGGAAGCTGAAGTTGGCGTCGAAACCGATGTTGCCGGCAGCGCTCACGCCGCGCTTGTTGGGACCGCCGTAGCCCGCCAGGAAGCGGAACTGGCTGAACTTGTCGGGCGCGGGCAGGGGCGTGGGGTTCACGAAGATCTCGCCGGGGACGTGCAGAAAGGCGTGGCTGCCGCCCAGGAAGAAATCCCCAATGTGGTAGTCCACCAGCGTGGTGCTGGAGTTGATGCGATCGTGCTTGAAATCGTAGTCGATCTGCCACTGGATGTCGGTCTTGGGCGTGGCCTGGATGCGCAGCTTGGAGACCAGCGGCGAGAGGCGCCGCGGCTCGGTGAGGAAGGCGATGCCGGTGAAGTCCACCGTAGTGGTGAAGACGTTGCGCTTGCCATTGACCACCGCGCCGCCGAATTGGTCGTTGATAAAATATTTCTGCGCCAGCTCCCAGGTGAGGATCTCGCGCGAGGAGCCGGCGTTCTCGTCGTTGGGGTCGCTGGAGACGGGCTTGGCGTAGAGCCGGTTCACCACCGCGTACTCCACCTCGCTGGTGTCGCTGAGGATGTCGCGGGAGTCGAAGCGGATGATGTTGGGCAGGTTCTCGACCCCGTTCACGTAGCGGAAGATCACCCGGGGCTCGATGACGTGCTTCAGCCGGTGGCCGTGGACCGTGCCCTCGTAGATGCGGCCCAGGGCCGGGGGACGCAGCTCGAAGCTGCCTTCAAGAGCGCGGCGGTTGACGGGCTCGCTGCTGGTGGTGCCGATGCCGCTGGTGGGCAGGCGGCGCTCGGTGTAGTAGGTATCGCGCAGGGCGGCCTCGGGGCGGAAAGTCCAGCCGTGGTACACCAGCGGGAGCGAGGCGCGGGGATAGGCGTCGAAGCGTCCCACCAGAGCCGAGGTCGAGAACTGGGGCTCGTGGCGGGCCACGCCTTCCGCGGCCGCCTCGAAGGACCAGTAGAAGGGCGAGGCGCCGATGCGGCGGTCCACGCTCGAAATCTCCAGCCCCGGCATGTGCAGGATGGTCACCAGGTCGCCGGGCACGGTGCTCTGGAAGTTCTGATAGCGTCCGACCCGCGTGTTAAAGAAATATCCCCGGTAACTCTTGGAGAGGAAGGCGACCGACTTTACCTCCGAGTTCACGGCCTGGGCGAAGGTCTCGGTGAAGGCCAGGCGGAAGGTGAAGGAGCTGAGGTAGTTGATGTCGGCGACGCCGCGGATGCCGTGGGCGAACTGCTCTTCGGCGCTCAGGCGGATGTCCTGCCCGCCCTGGTCGATGTGCAAGGGGCCGAAGCCTTCCTGGTCTACCACGCCGAAGAAAGAGAAGTTGATGTAAGAGGTCTCGCTGGGGCGGGCGCGGAACTCGGCCCGCTGCGCCCAGCCCCGCCGCGACCAGTACTCGGCGCCGATGGTGGCGTCGGCGCTGCGGTTCAGCACCAGGTACACCGAGTCGCCCAGGATCGCTCCCTTGCGGTTGGAATAACCGAAGGTGGGCATGAGGAGACCCGACTGCCGCGTGGGCTCGACGGGATGGGAGGCGTAGGGCAGATACAGGATGGGCGCGCCCTTGATGCGGAAGGTGCTGTTGTAGATCCGCGCCTTGCCGTTCAACTCCACTACGATGCGGGTGGCATTGAAGGTCCACTTGGGCTTGGGCAGCTCGCACGAGGTCACCGTGCCGTTGTGGACCACGTAGGTGTCGGGTCCAGTCTTCTCCACGATCTTTCCGGTGAAGGCGACGGGGTTGGGGGAGGTAAGGGTGACGCTGCGGTTCTCAATGCGGATGCCGACCGTGCCGGCGACGTCGTAGAACTTGCCCGTTCCCGTGTGCAGGTTGTAGCTGCCGTGGCTGGCGCTGATGTGCTCTTGGTAGGGACCGCCATCCAGGGTGAGGTTGCCGTCGCCGGTGATCTCGCCGGACTTGGAGTCGTACACCAGGTGGTCGGCGCGCAGCACGAAGCTGCGGAAGGTGATCTCCACCTCGCCGCTCAGGGTGAAGACGTCGCCGGCCTTTTCCTGCTGGCGCGCTTTGATGATCGCCTGCTCGCCGGGCTGCGCCGGACCGCCGAAGCCGCGCACGGAAGAAGACGAGGCCTGCTGCGGGTCGTCGGGCAGTGCGGCGGACGAGGGCGAAGCGTCGCCGGGAGAGAGGGCGAAGGCAAGAACCGAGTCGGGCGGCAACTGGCTAGTTACTAAGCCAGGTGAGAGAAGCAGGTGACAAAGGAGAGCCGCCGTGATAATGAATCGTAAGCGGGGCTTCATCGGGAGCGCAAAAAGGTACCACGGCGGCGGCAGGACAGGCAAAAGCCGCAGCCGGGCGCAAACGGGCTCCGCGGCTCTCGGCGTCTCCCAATTCGGAATGGCGTGTCCGCTCTGCGGCGAACTGTGCACCTGCGCGGCTGACCGATGGTCGTCGTCTGCCCGCGGGAGCGGGGAGATCGCCCCCCACGTCGCCGTTCTCATCGATCCCGAATCCCGGGATGCCAGCGACGTGAGCGAGCAATGTTTTGAGGCCTCGCTCGAGCCGGCTCCCGAACCTGCTCCCGAGCCTGCCCCTAGGTCCTCGGTGGTGGAAGTGCTATTGAACGAAGTGGCGGAGATGCTGGCGAGCAAAGCGGTCGCCGCGCCGGTTGCCGAAGCCCCGATGGCAGCGGTGGCCGTCTGTGACCCTCCTTCATCTCCCAGCGCGCCTACGCCCCCCATCCCCGGGCCTGGGGCCCCGTTCTACCGTCCGGAAGACTCCTCCACCTGGCGGCAGGAGGTCACCTCGCGGGTGGACAATTTCCGCACCCGGCGACGCGGGCGCTACGACCCCAATTCTTCGCTCAGCCTAGACTTTGATCTCGCCCTCGAAGTGGACGAGCGGCCGCAGACGTCGCCGGTAGAGGCGCCCAAGGTCATCGAGTTCCCGCGTCCCGCGGCGCCACCGGTAGTCGAGGCGTTGGCCGAGCCGGTGGTGGAGAAGCCGCGCATCCTCGAGGCCGAGGAGCCGCCGGAAGAAGTCGCTGCGCCCGTGGCCGCCCCGCCCATCGCCAGCATTACCCTCGAGCCCGCGGCGGCGGAGACCGTCCACGTGCGCGGGCAGGAGCAGGAAGTCCTGCTGTGGCTGGCGCCGGCCTCGCAGCGCATCTTCGCCGGGTTGGTCGATGCGCTCGTGGTGGTCACGGCCACTGGGCTGTTCGGCCTCATCTTCCTGCACATGACCGGCGCCGCTCCTACCTGGCGCATGGCGGCGGGCTTCGCTCTGGCCCTCCCCGGCTTCTTCTGGGCGCTCTACCAGTACGTCTTCCTGGTGTACGGCGGGACCACCCCCGGCCTGCAGATGACCGGCTTGCGGATCACCACCTTCGACGGCAACCCGGTGCCCCGGCACCAAAGGCGCTGGCGAGCGCTGGCCATGATGGTCTCCTGCGCCTCGCTCGGCCTGGGCTTCCTGTGGGCAGTGGTGGATGAAGACGGCCTGGGCTGGCACGATCGCATCACCCGCACCTGCGTCCGGGAGTAGAGATCAGCGATCAGCGATAGGCTTGTCATCCTGAGCGAGCCCGGAACGCATGTGACGGGCGAGTCGAAGGACCCCTACCCTCTCTCATCTCCCACAACGGCGACTTTCCTCTCCGCCGATTTTAGGTTCTAATGCTCCCGCCATGAGATTGCCGGAGTTCGACTACCGGAACGCGCTGGAGTCGGCGGTCGGCGCCGAAGGCCTGAGCGCGGGCGACCTCCAGACCAACACGGCACGGGCGGCGGTCGAGTCCTTTCGCCAGCGGGCGCGCTCCGGCGAGATCGGCTTTCCCGATCTGCCCAAGGACGCGGCCACGGCGCGCGCGGTGGTGGAGTTTGCCAACGACCTGCGGCCGAACATCGACGACGTGCTCGTGGTAGGCATCGGAGGGTCGGCGTTGGGAGCGTATGCGCTGGACGCGGCCATGCGCGGGCCACATCCCGTGCAGACCTCGCCCGCGCGCAAGGCCAGCGGCAAGCGGAAGAAAGCGCGGCCGCGGCTGGTCTCGCTCGACAACGTGGATCCCGGCTTCGTGGCGGCGGTGCTCGAGCGCCTGGACCCCGAGCGCACCGCGGTGTGCGTCATCGCCAAGTCAGGTTCCACCGCGGAGACTCTGGCCACCTTCCTCATTGCGCGCCGATGGATGACCGAGGCCCTGGGCAAGCAGGCGCGGGCGCAGATCATCGCCATCACCGACGCCAAGAAGGGCGACCTGCTGGCCATCGCCAAGCAGGAGAAGTATCCGCTGTTCTTCATCCCCGCCAACGTGGGCGGGCGCTTCAGCGTGCTCTCGCCGGTGGGGCTAGTCCCGGCGGCGCTCATTGGATTGGACGTGATGAAGCTGCTGCGCGGCGCCGCGGATGCCACCCGGCGCTGCTGGTCGCCGAAACTCGAGGCGAATCCCGCGCTCGAATCCGCCGTGGTGCATCACGCGCTCAACACGCGGAAGAAAAAATCGATCGAGGTGGTGTTTGCCTACTCCTCCTACCTGTGGGGCGCGGCGCTCTGGTACCGGCAACTCTGGGCGGAGTCGCTGGGCAAGCGCGTGAACCGCGCCGGCGAGGTGGTGGAGACCGGGCAGACGCCGGTGGCGGCGCTGGGCGTCACCGATCAGCACTCTCAGTTGCAGCTCTACATGGAAGGCCCGCGCGACAAGATGGTCACCTTCTGGGCGGTGGAGAAGCCGCGCGCGGAAGTGCGCATCCCCAAGGACTTCGCCCGCTACGACTCCTGCGGCTACCTGGGTGGCAAGAAGCTCTCAGCGCTCTTCGACGCCGAGCGCCGGGCGACGGAAGCGGCGCTCACTCGCGCCGGGCGTCCCAACTGCCGCTGGACGCTTGCCCAGGTGGACGAGTACACCGTCGGCGCCTTCTTCCAGATGCTGGAGTTCCAAACCGCCTTTGCGGGCGAGCTCTACGGCGTGGACGCCTTCGACCAGCCCGGCGTCGAGCTGGGCAAGAAGCTCACCTACGGGCTGATGGGAAGGAAGGGATACAAAGAGATTTGAGAATCTGCAATTTGTAATTTGTAATGGGAACAAGTCCGGTTGCTGCTGGTTACGCAGATTACAAATCACAAATTGCAAATCACAAATCAACCCGGGAAGGTGCGCGTCCGCTTCGCGCCTTCGCCGACCGGGCATCTGCACGTCGGCAACGCGCGCACTGCGCTCTTCAACTGGTTGTTCGCGCGGCAGCAGGGCGGCACGTTCATTCTCCGCATCGAAGACACCGACCTGGAGCGCCACGAACCCGGCTCAGAGGCGCAGATCTTCCAAGACCTGAAGTGGCTGGGGCTCGACTGGGACGAAGGCCCGGACGTGGGCGGGCCGCTCGGTCCCTACCGCCAGTCGGAGCGGATGGCGGTGTACCGCGAGCACGCCGAGCGTCTGGTGGCCGAGGGCAAGGCCTACCTCTGTTTCTGCACCGCCGAGGAGCTGGGGCAGGAGCGCAAGCGGGCGCTGGCCGAGCACCGCTCGCCGCGCTATTCCGGCAAGTGCCGGGCGCTTGATCCCAAGGAGTCGGCGAGTCGTCGGGCTGCGGGAGAGGCCGCGGCCATCCGCCTGCAAATCCCCGAACATCCCATCCGCTTCCACGACCTGGTGCATGGAGATGTGGAGTTCGCCCACGAGGTGGTGAGCGATCCCATCATCCTGCGCTCCAGCGGCCTGCCGGTTTATAACTACGTGGTGGTGATCGACGATGCACTGATGAAGATCACTCACGTCATCCGCGGCGACGACCACCTCTCCAACACCCCCAAGCAGGTGGCGCTCTACGAGGCGCTGGGATGGCTGCCGCCCGAGTTCGCGCACCTTTCGACCATCCTCGGGAGCGACCGGGAACGGCTCTCCAAGCGCCACGGCGCCACCTCCCTCGAGAACTTCCGCGAGATGGGCGTGCTGCCAGAGGCGCTGATGAACTACCTGGGCCTCCTGGGCTGGGCGCCCAGCGGCGGCGACCGCGAGATCTTCACCAAAGACGAACTGCTCAAGGAGTTCTCGCTCGAGCGCGTCACCGCTTCTCCGGCCATCTTCGACTTCGAGAAGCTCTACTGGCTGAACCGGCAGTTTGTAAAGCAGTCTGGGGCGAAGCGGGTGGCGGAGCTGAGCCTGCCGTTTTTCATCAAAGCGGGCTGGATGACGGAGCAGCCGGAGGCGAGCGCGCGGGCGTGGTTCGAGAAGGTGGTGGAGCTGCTGGCGCCCTCGGTAGACCGCTTGGAGCAGTTGCCGGAGCGCGCGGCTTCCATCTTTGCCTGCGACGCCAAGGCGGCGCTGGCCTCGCCCGATAACGCCGATGTGCTGGCTTGGGAGAAGACCCGCGCGGTCATCGAGGCCTTCTGCCGCCGGGTGCCGGCCGGGCAGGCGATGACGGTGGAGGGATTCAAATCCATCGTCAACGAGGTGAAGGCAGAGACGGGCGCCAAGGGGAAGGAGCTATACCATCCCATCCGGCTGGTGATCACCGGGTCGCACTCCGGGCCGGAGTTCGACAAGCTCATTCCCATCCTGGAAGAGGGCAGCGGGCTGAAGCTGCAGAAGCACGTGAAGAACGTGCGCGAGCGGGCGGAGGAGTTTTTGGCCGTGTTTTCTACAAAGTAGGCTTCTTGATGTTGTTCTGGGGGTAGGGCTCCCTTGCCCGCAGCGGCGGGCTCGGGATGTAAAAAAGAGGACGAGGCGAAGACCATGCTGATGCTGATTCTGGCGCTGGTGCTGGGGGTGGGAGTAGGGATTTTTGCCGGGCTGATCGGGGTGGGGGGCGGGGTGATTGCCATCCCGCTTCTGGTGTACGCCTTCCACATGGACCAGAAGATGGCGCAGGGGACGTCGCTGGTCATGCTGCTGGGGCCGACCGGCATCTTCGCCATCATGGAGTACTACAAGGCAGGGAACGTCAACTTCAAAGTCGGCCTGCTGATGGCCGCCGGTGTGCTCGTGGGCGCGTATTTCGGCGGCGCCTGGGCGCAGCAGTTGTCGAACCTCGTGCTGCGGAGAGTCTTTGCGGTGGTGCTGGCGGGTGTCGCGGTGAAGATGTTCTTCCAGAAGTGACCTCGCTCAACCTTCATGGTTGTGATGGAGTAGGGGTCCTTCGACTCGTGCCATCGCCCGCAGCGCGGGCTCGGCGCTCGCTCAGGATGGCAATCGTTAGGGTTTAAGCAGCTCCCGCAGCGCGCCTTCCAGCTCCGGATGGCGGAACTGGAATCCTGAAGACTGAAGCTTCACCGGCTGCACGCGCTGGCTGGCGAGCAGCAGCGCGTCCCCCATCTCGCCGAAGGCCAGGCGAGCAGCGAAGCCGGGCATGGGGAAGATGGTGGGGCGGGAGAGGACGCGCCCCAGCGTGCGCGTGAACTCCGCGTTGGTGACGGGATGGGGCGCCACGGTGTTCACCGGCCCCTGGAGCGCCTCGGTCGCGAGGGCGTGCTGGATGGCGCCGACCACGTCGTGAATCGAGACCCAGCTCATCCACTGGCGGCCGCTACCTAGCTTTCCGCCCAGGCCCATGCGGAACGGCGGGAGCATGCGGGCCAGTCCGCCGCCGCGCGGGCTGAGGATGAATCCGATGCGCAGCATCACGGTGCGGATGCCGGCCTTGGCAGCAGGTGCGGTGGCCGTCTCCCACTGGCGCGCCACGTCGGCAAGGAAGTCGGAGCCGGCGGCGCTCTCCTCGGTCAGCACTTCGTCGCCGCGATTGCCGTAGTAGCCGACGGCGGAGGCGGAGACCATCACCTTGGGCGGCTTCTTGCTGCGGGCTGCGGCCGAAGCCAGCGTCATGGTGCCCTGCTTGCGGCTGTTGAGGATGCGCGCCTTCTTGTTGCGGGTCCAGCGCGCGGCCACGCTCTCCCCCGCCAGGTGCACCACGGCGTCGAAGCCTTCGATGCCGCCCACCGGATCGAACGAACCCATCGGGTCCCAGTAGACGTCCGGCGAGCCGGCTTCGGGGCGCTGGCGCACCAGGCGGCGAACGGTATGTCCCGCGGATTCAAGCGCGGGGATGAGCGCGGAGCCCACCAGCCCCGTGGCGCCGCTGACCAGGATGTTCATCGCTGGTCATTCTTATGGAGTGCGGGCGGAGTGTCAACGGGAGCATCCCTTCGGGACGCTGCACAGGCGAGGACGCCTGTGCCACACAGTCCGCGCCTGTTCCACACCATCCTTACCGCGACGGCAGGTGGGTTAGGAACTGCTCGCCGACGCCGGAGAAGGTCGCGGAAAACTCGGCGATCTCCCTCGGCCTCATGGGGCGGGCCAGGGTCGAGGTAACGATGGATCCGATCAGCATCAGCAGGCCCACCAGGAAGCCCAGGCCGGCGCCGGCGTCGGAGTCGTGGATCAGCGAGCCCACCAGGATCCCGCCGGGGATACAGCCCAAGCCGAGGACCCAGGCGGCGATGATCAGGTTCTTGCGGCGCTGGCGGTGTTCGTCGCACATGGGAATCGCCACATCGGCGCGCTTGCGCACGATCATCGCCACGATGATGTAGATGATCGGACTCAAGAGAGCAATCAGGAAAAGCCAGGGGTTATGCCAGAAGAAGATCTTCTTGAGCGGCTCGCCCGTCACCGGCTGCCCGCACTTCACGCAGTACGGCGGCAGCGGCGCGCCTTTGGGGACGACCAGCCTGTTCCCCTGGCGATAGGCGGTGCTTGGCGCGACGGGAGCAGCGGACGCTACGGCGGCGATCTGGGCGCCGGCGCCCGCGGCGGTGACCAGCGGCTTGCCGCACCGGTTGCAGAACTTGTCCTGGTCGGAGTTCTGGGCGCCGCAGGCGATGCAGTACATGGGTCTCTCCCGTCTTTGCGCGGCGCATTATGCCTGTTCCCGGAGCCGGGGACAAGGGGCGTGAGCGCACAGCTATAATCAGGCTAACCGTGGCTACCCTGCGCCATCAGATCGCCACCAACGTCCTCACGGTCACCAAGTACCGCGACCTGCTGAAGAAGGTCCGCGCCAATCGGCCGAGCGACGATCTGGAGATCATCCGCAAGGCCTACGACTACTCGCTGGAGCATCACCGCGGGCAGTCGCGCGCCTCCGGCGAGCCCTACCTGGTGCATCCCTTGCAGGTAGCCATGGTGCTGGCGGAAATGAAGCTGGACGCCACCGCCATCGCCGCCGGCCTGCTCCACGACCTGGTGGAAGACACCGTGGTCACCGTGGACGACATCCGGCGGGAGTTCGGCGAGCCGGTGGCGCAGATCGTCGAGGGCGTCACCAAGATCTCCAAGATCGACTTTGCCACCCGCGAGGAGCGCCAGGCGGAGAACGTCCGCAAGATGATGCTGGCCATGGTGGACGACATCCGTGTGGTGCTCATCAAGCTGGCCGACCGCCTGCACAACATGCGCACCCTGGCCCACCTGAAACCCGCGCGCCAGGAGCAGATCGCCCGCGAGACGCTGGAGATCTACGCGCCCATCGCCCACCGCCTGGGCATGGGCAAAGTCCGCGGCGAGCTCGAGGACTTGGCCTTCAGCCACGTCGATCCCATCGGCTACCGCCAGGTCAAGGACGCCGTCGAAGCCCGTCGCAAGACCGGCGAGCACTTCCTGGAGCAGATCGAGGCCGTCATCCGCGAGAAGCTCAAGGAGAACGGCATCACGGCCAAGGTGGAGAGCCGCATCAAGCGCTACTACAGCATCTACCAGAAGCTGCAGCGCCAGCGCATCACCGTGGACCAGGTGTACGACCTGCTGGCCATCCGCATCGTGACCAAGTCGGTGAAGGACTGCTACGGCGTGCTGGGCGCGATCCACAACCTGTGGCAGCCGGTGCCGGGGCGCATCAAGGACTTCATCGCCATGCCGCGGCCCAACCTCTACCAGTCGCTGCACACCACGGTCATCGCGGAGAACGGCACGCCCTTCGAGGTGCAGATCCGCACCGAGGAGATGCACAAGCTGGCCGAGGAAGGCATCGCGGCGCACTGGAAGTACAAGGACGGCGCTCCGGTCACCGCCAAGGACGAGCAGCGGCTGGCCTGGGTGCGGCAGGTGGTGGAGTGGCAACAGGACGTCAGCGATCCCAACGAGTTCCTCTCCACGCTCAAGATCGACCTCTACCCGGAAGAGGTACACACCTTCACGCCCAAAGGGAGGATCGTCATCCTGCCGCGGGACGCGACCGTGGTGGACTTCGCCTACGCCATCCACACCGAGGTGGGGCACACCTGCACCGGGGCCAAGGTGAATGGGCGCATGGTGCCGCTGCGCACCACGCTCAACAACGGCGACATCGTGGAGATCATGACCCAGGCGGGCCACAAGCCCAACCGCGACTGGCTGGGATTCGCCAAGTCATCGCGCGCGCGCAACAAGATCAAGCACTGGCTCAATATCCACGAGCGCGAGCGCGCCATCGAGATCGGGCGCAAGCTCATCGAGAAGGAAGCGCGCAAGTATCGCGTGGCGCTGAAGGAGATCGAGGAAGCCGAGTTCCAGCGCGTGGCCTCGGAGTACGGCCTGGGAGGGCCCGATGATCTGATGGCGGGCATCGGCTACGGCAAGTTCTCGACGCGGCAGGTGCTGGGGCACCTGGCGCCGGCCTCGGAGAAGGAAGCGGCCGCGGAGGAGCAGCCGGGGAAGATCACCAGCGCCATGCGCCGGGTGTTCGGCTGGAGCGCGGATTCCGGCGCCATCAAGGTCCGCGGGCACGACGACCTCATGGTCTATCGCGCCCGCTGCTGCAATCCCATCCGCGGCGAGAACATCATCGGCTACGTCACCCGCGGCAAGGGCGTGGCCGTCCACTCCAAGACCTGTCCCAACGTCAATAACCTCATGTACGAAGCGGACCGGCGCATCGTGGTGGAGTGGGCCAAGGACAAGCGCTCCGGCACCTATCCGGTGAAGCTCACGCTCTACTGCGACAACCGCGCCGGCATGCTGAAGCAGGTCACCAGCATCATCAGCGACGACAGCACCAACATCCGCAACATCGAGGCCGATAGCGAAGATCGCCACGCCAGCATTGGCGTGGTCATCGACGTCGAGGACGTCAAGCACCTGGACCGCATCGTCGCCGGGCTGCGCAAGGTCCCCGGTGTGCGCGACGTGCAGCGAGTGCTCAAACTCTAGTCAGGAGGAACTTCATGCGCTATCCGGTCGATTCGAACGAAGCACCGAAAGCCATCGGCCCCTATTCGCAGGGAATCAAGGCGGGAGGATTCGTCTTCGTCTCCGGGCAGGTGGCTTTGGATCCGAAGACCGGCGCCATGGTGGGAAGCGACGTGGCGGCGCAGACCGAACGCGTGCTCCAGAACCTGCGGGCCGTCGTGGAAGCCGCCGGCAGCGATCTGGAGCGGGTGGTGAAGACCACGGTCTACCTGCGCACCATGGCGGACTTCGCCGCCATGAACGAGGTGTACGCGAAGTATTTCAAGACCGAGCCGCCGGCGCGGGCCACGGTCGCAGTCGCCGGCCTGCCCAAGGACGCGCTGGTGGAGATTGATGTGATCGCGGAAGTCTAGGCTTTTACGACTTTGCCGCTGCGCAGGCAGCCGGTGCAGACGCGCATCCGCTTGCTGGCGCCCATGACGCGGGCGCGCACCGGGCGCAGGTTCACGTTCCAGCGCCGCTTGGTCTTGTTGTGGGCGTGACTGATGTTGTTGCCGAACTGCGGCCCCTTGCCGCAAATGTCGCAAACTCTCGCCATGACTGCTCCAGGTGGAATCAGAACTGGTGGGACAAGACATAGATTTTACAGGAGTTGACGCGGGCAGGCAAATGGCCGAGTGCCGACTGGCTGACCGCTGAATGCTGCCTGTCGCACCGTGCGATACTGAATCCATGCCGCCCGTTCCGCCGCCCGCGCCCGATCCCAAGTCCGTCGTGGTCAACCTGACCACGGGTACGGGCGTAGAGATCGAGTGGAAGGACGGCCACCGCTCCAGCTACAGCTTCCGGTTCCTGCGCGACGCCTGCCCCTGCGCGCTGTGCGACGATGAGCGCGGCAAGGACGGCCGCCAGCCCGGCGAGCCGCCCCCGACCAAGCCCGGCGGGCTGCCCATGTTTCGCCAGCCCTCGAAGCCGGTGAAGGCCGAGGCGGTGGGCAAGTACGCCATCCGCTTCACCTGGAACGACGGCCACGAGCACGGCATCTACTCCTGGGACTTTCTGCGGGATATCTGCCCCTGTGGGGAGTGCCGGAAGAAATCGGGCCATTGAGTCCTCGGGTCATTGAGCCATTGTTAGAATCGCGGAGAAACTCATGGAGAGCCAGCCAGAGCAGCTTAGGAAGCGCACGAAGGAGTTTGCGCTCAGGATTGTAAAGCTCTTTCGCGCACTGCCGCGCTCGCCCGTTGCGCAAATCATGGGACGCCAGGCGTTGCGGTCTGGAACATCTGTCGCAGCCAACTATCGCGCTGTTTGCCGCGCGCGTTCGAAGGCGGAATTCGTCGCCAAGATTGGAGTAGTTGTGGAAGAAGCCGATGAAACCGTCTTCTGGCTTGAGATGCTGGTCGAAAGCGGCATTGTTCGGGCAGCGAAAATGGAGAGTCTGCTCAAAGAAGCGACGGAATTGCTGGCCATCTTCGCGGCATCGCAGCGCACAACTCGCGGCTAGTTTCAGTGATTCAATGACCCGATGACTCAATGACCCAATTCCTCAATGATCTGAACCCGCAGCAGCGCGAGGCCGTTGAATCGGTCGAAGGCCCGCTGCTCATCCTGGCGGGGGCGGGTTCGGGGAAGACGCGCGTCATCACCTACCGCGTCGCCCACCTGATCGAGAACCTGGGCGCCGCG